>JAMPYH010000138.1 GCA_023700785.1 Candidatus Zixiibacteriota bacterium | reverse complement strand
TTTGTCTGCAATAAGCTCATGTTTGAGCCTAATGTCAAGGTTATTGATTGCCTTGTCTACGTTGGCCAGATGGCTCATCATTCACGGTCGGTCTGCGAGGTTGCTTCGTGCGCCGTCCGCCCGTAGCGGACGTGCTCCTCGCAATGACGATTATCCCGTAGGTCGGGTTGAGCGCGGATTGTAATAGGTGCCGTCATATCTCATCGCCGTGACGAGCGTGAATGCCCGATATCCCCAAGATCCACGAATACAAAACCCAGGTTCTGTTTCGGGCTGTGCGGCCCTCAAAGAACCTGGGCTACGTTTGAGTGGTCTGATTCGAAAGAAAATTGTTCGAGATCCGCTTAGCGCGGGATGACGCAGTCGATCGACGGGTCGTAGGTGCAAGTCTCCACACCTTTGGCTTTGCAACAGCGATAGCCGGTGAGGCCGTCGCAGACGATCCGGCAGGGCGGGGCCGCCTGAGTGTCGGTGACCAGCGCGCCGACCATAAACGACGCCGCGAAGACAAACAGAAGTGCCAATGCCATTACTTTTTTCATACGATCCTCCTTGCTGCGGCGTCGAGACGCCTGCTTGTGAGTAATTCGTTGAGTGAAGGTTTCGGATCAGACCACGTGGGGGTAAAATAGAGTAATTGCGTCCGCGTTGGCAAGGGGAAAAACGGGGGGAATGGGTTGCTTCGATTCGCTTTGTCACCCTTCGACTCCGTTCAGGGCGACGAGGAGGCCAGCCTCGCAAGGACGAGGATCGGGCTGATTCGGCTGGCCTTGCGTCACCCTTCGACCCCCGCATCCGCGAGGGCAAGCTCCGCCCAGGGCGACTTGGAGGCGACGCCCGCGATGACGATCATTCCAGTCATCACGAGCTTTGCTTTATCCGTGTGACAAAGCAAAGCGTCGTGATCTCAGTGCAACAGCTATTTGCCGAGGAACTCCTTGACGAAGTCCTCGTAGCGGCGAGGAGCGTGGCCGACCACCGTCTCCGTCTCTTTAAGTTGAGCCGGAGTCGCCTTCAGCCCTTTCGTCTGGAACAGTTCATACATGATGCGGAACTCGTACGCCATCCAGACCGGGATCCACTGGCGCCACTGTTCGTACCAGGCGTCCATGTCATGCCCGCCGTATTTGATCTCTTTCCCCATCAGTTTGGAGAAAAGCTCGGCGGTCGATCTGCCGGACCAGGCATCCGGGCCGACCAACGCGTAGGTTTTGTTGAGATGGTCGTCGGTAATCAGCGCGTTGACCGCGGCGTCGGCGATATCGCGTACATCGACGCGCGAAATGCCGACGTCACCGATCGGCTGAGGGTAGATGGAATACTGAAGGATCACGTCTTTGAACCAGAAATCGTTCTGATAGAAATTATTCGGCTGGAGAATGGTGTACGGCAGACCGCTCTCCTTGATCGCCTGCTCAATGCCGACCTTGGCGCCAATGTGGGCGACATGCATCCCGATCTCCGGATTATGCACGGAGATATAGACGATCTTCTTGTAACCGTTCTTTTTCGCCTCGTGCAGCGCGGAAAGCCCCTCAAACGTTTCGGTGATCGAGTTGGCGATGATCAGGACCATGGTGTCCGACCCTTTGAAGATCTTGTCGTAGGTCAACGGGTCGGTCAGGTCGCCGACCACGGCGGTAACGTTCTGAGGGAGAGCTTTCGCCTTTTCTTCGGAACGGGTCAGGACCCGGACCTTTTCGCCTTTAGCGAGCAAGCCGCGAACGATCGCGCCGCCGACCGTGCCGGTGCCGCCGAGAATGAGATGATTCATCTGTACAATTCCTTTATATAAGGTTACTTTGCGCGAGTGATCGCCGGACGTGGAGATTAACGAGGGGAGCCGGCCCCAGGTTCCAATTGCGGACCATAAAAACTCCATGAAAAATGAATGTTCGTTGAGTGCCAATAGTTTAACATTAAAGTTATTGGGGTGAAGCGCCCGGCGTTCGACCTATGCAGGCCAAAACACTCTATTCGATCCTGAGCAGAGGCGCCCGTTTTACACTGCTGGCCGCGATCTTTTTCATTTTTTCGCCGATCTCCCTGCTGGCGGTTTCGAACATCGGCAAGGGGTGGCTATGGACCGATGTCGCGGGATGGATGATCGGATCATCGCTGATCGCGGTCTGTTGGGCCTGGGCGGCGTTCAAAGGAAAGTACTTCTGGGTGCCGATCGCGGCGAATATCCTGATACCCGCCGCGCAGGGGATGGTGTTCTCCAAGTCGATGCAATTCGGGAACGCCGGCGCGACCGTGACCGGCGTGCTGGTGGTGGTTTCAATCGCGCTCGGATATGTTCTGTTCGTCATTTTCATTCGCGGCGAGGGAGCGAAAACGCTGCACTTGCAGACCGAGATGACCCTGGCAAAGGAGATCCATGACCATCTGGTGCCGGATGTCGCTTATGAAGACGCCCACTGGGAGATCCTCGGGAGTTCGGCGGCCTCAACCGAGGTTGGCGGCGACCTGCTTGATCTGTCGCAGAGAAACGGCGCGATGCTGGTCACGGTCGCGGATGTTTCCGGCCATGGGGTACGCGCCGGCGTGATGATGGCGATGATCAAGAGCGCGCTTAAGACCAGTCTGCTGCGAGGCGACCGCCACTCAGTCTGCTCAGACCTGAATGAGGTCGTTTACAGTTTGAAACGTCCCGATATGTACGCTACCGGTGTACACCTGGATCTTCGTCCGGATCGCCAAGTACGTTACACCGGCGCGGGGCATCCATCGTTGCTTCATATCCGGGCCGACGGAACCTGCTTCGCGCACGAGAGCCAGAATCCGCCGATGGGCGTTTTGCCGGGCATGGCGTTTACTTCCGCCGATATAACGCTCCAGACTTCAGATCTGCTGGTGATCCTCACCGACGGCCTGATCGAGATCGGGAATAAGCAGGGGGAGCAGTTTGGGATGGATCGGATCGAGCGGCATTTTCGGGCCAATGCGAGCAAGCCGCTGCTGGAGATCCGGGCGTCTCTGATAAAAGAAGTCTTGTCCTTCGGCGCACAGGAAGACGACCAGACGATCGTTTTGATCCGCGCCAAGTAGCGGCTACGAGAAGTTAAGCAAACGGGTCCCCGAAAGTTCGCCGAGTTTCCAGCTTGGGAACGGCCTCTTGAAGACTCGGGCAACTTCGATCTCGCCAACTCTCTTCATACCCATGAGCTGAGTTGAGACCGAGAGCATCTTGTGATTGTGCTCATGCACTATCGCGTACTGTTTTCGATACCCCATCTCGCGCGCGTATTTGAGCGTGTAGCTTAGTAACGCGAGGCCCAGCCCCTGGGATTGATAGTCCGGATGTTCGTGCAAGTCATAGCCATAACAGACCTCCGGTGTCATCTCGACGA
Source organism: Candidatus Zixiibacteriota bacterium (assembly GCA_023700785.1). Taxonomy (GTDB): domain Bacteria; phylum Zixibacteria; class MSB-5A5; order GN15; family FEB-12; genus FEB-12. Next base: position 3,909 of record JAMPYH010000138.1, on the reverse strand, counting down.
CCAATCCGAGTTCAGTTTCTATCGCGCGATGATTTGAGAACCAGTCGATCGCCACGACGCGATCACCGTTCATGACGGCAAGGCAGACGATATCGGTCTCGAGTCGTTTCTTAAAGACCTGCGATTTGTACTCTCGAACTTCCTTGAGCCAAAAGTTCTCCAGGTTCACCTGGTCGCTGGCATTGATGCGTCGAAAAGAAAAGCCGTGCTTGAGGGAAGATTCGGGAAGCGGCGTTGACAGGTCCCGTACCAGGATGTGGAACTTGATCTTATGATAGGTCTGGTTGATCACTTTGCGCCCCAGGGAAGAGAGTTGCCCAATCGAGCCTAACGCGGAAGGACCATCAGCGTTGGCCAGTTCTCGTTGGGGGATCACGACTTGCGGCGCCACCGCGGGTGCAGGTGTTTGATGGAGGATCTCTTCGACAAAGGTGTCGATAGACAATGATTCTCGCGTCACCCAGAGATCGTCGGGCAGTTCGATCTTATAGTTTGATTCAATCGCGGTCAGGAATTGGACCATCGCGAGCGAATCGAGGCCTATCCCCAGACCCCCGAGGGAAATAGTTGGATCGACCGGGCGGTCTGAGCCCGATAAGGCGCAGGTGCGAAGGAGTTCGATAAGCGACTGCTGGATCTCCGCGCGTCTCATACCTGAAGATCCTCGCACCGTATCTGGATTTTGCCCGTGCCGCCGCGGGGAAGGTCCGCCATGATGGTGATCCGTCGGGGTACCTTGTACTCCGCCAGCAACCGCCGGCAATGTTCGAGAAGTACAGACTCAGACTCCAATGTTTTCAGGCTGACCACGGCTACCAACGTTTCACTCCCTTGAGCGTCGCGGATACCGAGCACGGCTACTTCGCGGACCGACGGATGCAGCTCCAGCACCTGTTGTACTTCAAGCGGAGAGACCTTCAATCCTCCGATATTGACCAGTTGGTCGATGCGGCCCTTTAAAGTCAGAAAGCCGTCCGGCGAAAGATGACCGAGATCGCTCGTATGATATTTACCGCCTGTGAGTACTTGCCGATCAGAGGGCGCGCCAATGATATATCCGGGGGAAACGGCATCGCTGGAAACAACTACCTCGCCGTCGTCGCCGGCCGGGACATGCTGCCCCGACTTGTTCACCAATGCGATAGTTACACCTGACATAGCGCGGCCCACGGCATGCTCATGCGCGGCCACTTGAGACGGATCATGGATGGTCGCTCCCCCCGTCTCTGACGATCCATAATGCTGACAGATGCTCAAGCCAAACTTCTCACGAAATGCCTGAATCAAGCTGGGATTCAGCGGCGCCGTACAGGAGAGCAAATACTTGATGTGTGACAGGTCCGGGACGATACCGGCCGCATCCACCAATGCCTGATACATACTCGGGACTCCTAAAAAGACCTTGGTACGCGGATCGGCCAATTCTCGCAGCAGTATGCGCGGGACAAAGAGATCGCTCGGGACCAATGTCGCTCCGGCGGTCAGCACTGGAAGCAATCCGAGGTCAAAGCCGTAGGAGTGAAAAAGCGGAACCGGACAGACTATATGGTCACCGGTGTTCAGCCCGAGAGTGTCACAGACGATCTTTGATGACGCGAGGACGTTCTTCGCAGTCAGCACAACTCCTTTGGGGACGCCAGTTGAACCCGACGTAAGCTTGATAATAGCCGCCTGAGCCAGGAGAGCCCGGTCAATGTCCGTTGGCGGAAACTTGGTCCGGTCGATACTGACAAGCGCCAGCTGTTCGCAGGCTCCATCACAGGTCACCACCGAGCCTTCTCTCAAGTCAATGATCTTCGCCAGCATAGCCGCTTGCGACGGGGAGGTTAGGATATGTTCGATCGGCAACGACGCGATGATCGCCCTGACCTCGGATTCACGGTACTTTGGAGACAGCATCGGGATGATGGCGTTGTTCCTGCAAAGTCCCAGGAAGGCCGGCGCGAATGAAATCGAGTTAGAAAGCGAGTGAGCGACAAGGGCTCGAGACGAGATCCGGTCGCGCAACCACTCTGACAGCTGAATCGCGCCTGAGGAGAGTTCGGCAAAGGTCAATGCAGCCTGGGGTGTCCGTACCGCAACCGAAGCCGGATACTCTTTCGAAGTAAGGTCGAACCTATTCCAGATCAGCTCGGATGGAATGAGTGAGGTCATTTTTTCGCAATTTACGGGATCGATCGCGCGCGCTCTTCGCCATCGAGTTTTAGTTCTCTCTGTTGGACTTGCTATGGTCAATACATACGTCAGTGAATCTCACTGCCGACCCTGGCGTGATGGTCGGAATCTTCGGGGATCCTTAAGTCCGAGATTGCCCAGCACCTGATGAGTAAACATAATATACTTACGGTGCGAGAAAAGTCAAGATAGACCCTTGGAGACCACGTTCAAGTTTGTGCTGTTTCGCTCTGACAGAAGAAAAAGCGCTTTCCTTTTATCCGGTTTTGGCTACCTTGACGCCGCTATGGACCTGAACACAATTCACCAGACTATACCGGCAGGGGCGGAGCCGGCCGCGATCATTTATCGGGGTACGGTTGTCGAGGCCACCCACTACGCCTCAATTGCCGTAGTGGACAGTACGGGCAAAGTTACCCATGCTCTGGGCGATCCGGAGATGGTGACCATGACCCGCTCGTCCATCAAGCCGTTTCAGCTGGTTCCTTTGCTGACCTCCGGCGCGGCGGATGAATACGGCTTTTCCAACCCGAATCTGTCGATCATGGCCGGGTCCCATTCAGGAACGGACGAGCATATAAAAGTGGTAGCCGCCAATCTGAAACGGGCAGGCAACGATGTTTCGCACCTTCAGTGCGGCCACCATTGGCCACTGGGGATGCAGACCGAAAACAGGTATCCACTTAGCGGCGAGGATAAAGACCCCCTCCGGCACAACTGTTCGGGGAAGCACTCCGGCTTTTTGGCGCAGGCGCGGTACCTTGGGGTTGACCCTGCGTCGTACCTCGACCCGAAGAGCGAGGTCCAGAAACGGGTGAAAGCGGCCATTGCGGAGATTTGTGAGTATCCGGAGGAAAAAATGTACATCGGTACGGATGGATGCTCGGCGCCAAATTTCCCGTTGCCGCTCCGGAATCTGGCTCTTGGTTTTATGAAGCTGGCAAATGCGACCAATGACGGTTCTCGGACCGACCGGGCACTGGCGCGAATCAAAGAAGCGATGTCTGAGTTCCCGCTGCTTTTCTCCGGAGAAAGCAGGTTTGATCACAACCTCATGCGGTCATACCCGTGGAAAGTGATCTGCAAGGGGGGGGCGGAAGCGCTTCAGGCGATCGGGTTCAACGAACCGAAGATCGGGATCGTTGTTAAGGTACATGACGGCAACGCCCGGGGGCTCGGGGTTATCTGCCTCGAAGTACTCAGGCAACTTGGGCTGGCGCAAAACATGGATGACTTTCCGCACCTGAAGCGTTATGATATGCCGGAGGTAAAGAACAATGCCGGTCTGGTGACCGGCCATGTGATGCCGACCTTCAAACTGAGATCGTTGTAATGAAATCAGTCGCTCAATTGTTCAGCATACCCGGCCATCTCGGCCTTACGTATCACCGGCGGCGAGTCAAAGCCGTCATCTAATCGGTCCACTTCTTATTCGTGATCCGTTGTCATTTGTCGTGTATCACCAGTAGAAGGAGACCAAGTCATGGCAGAACATCGTCAACCTGCCGAACCATACCGGATCAAGTCGATCGAGCCGATCCACCTGTTGGACAGGGGAGAGCGCGAGCAGCGTATTCGAGCCGCGCATTACAATCTGTTCAAGATCGACGCGGCGGATATATACATCGACCTGCTGACAGACTCAGGCACTGGAGCGATGTCGAACGCGCAGTGGGCCGCGCTAATGATGGGGGATGAATCGTACGCCTGCGCGCAGTCCTACAGACGTTTTGA
>JAMPYH010000137.1 GCA_023700785.1 Candidatus Zixiibacteriota bacterium | reverse complement strand
GCCGGTTTTTTCGGCGCACTCACCTTTTTTACCGCCATTACGCGCTCCTTAAGTTGGTTAGCTCGAACAATCTGCGGGGGAATCTATCGAAAATCGACGAAGAGGGCAATAGAAAAGGCGGTATCCATTCGTCTGGCTCTGGATACCGCCTCAAAATGTTGTACCTGGCCGGTTACATCGTGAACAGACGTTCACCTCTAATGATCTTTTCGAGCATTCGCACTGTCTTTTCCACTGGCGAGTGCATGATATCCGCGGTGTTAAAGGTCGAGCGGACTACCTCGCGCGGCGCGGCAAAATTAGATTTGCCACGGCCTCCCCGCAGTTTCTTTTTGTGCGTCAAATTGTACTGGCGCTGGTACTCTTTGGCCTTTTCCTTGTGCATCTGATAGTAACGCCGTTGATATTCGCGGCGCGCCTCAGCAGACGAGAGTTTCGGCTTTGAGATCTCGACCGACTTCTCCTGGCCGCTGCCAGACTCGGTGATGATGTTGGCTTGAACGGTGCGTTCAGTCCGAGCCATTCCCCACCTCACTTTCCCTGTGTGTTACTGTTGCTACCCTTTCACTTAAGATTGCGCAACTACCCTAGATTCCTCTCACAGGAAAAGCTTCGGAAAAAATTGCCTGTATGTCAAGCGAATTCTTTACTTTTCTTGAAAATTACCTCCTTTAACCTCAATCACCGTTTCGGGTTAACAGGTCGACTAAAAGATGACTGGCGTATCTCACCATATTCTATTGACTTAGACGACCGCCCCCATTCCCGGTCAGCCCTTTGTCTCGCAACAAGTAAACCGATTTTGCGGCAGGAGATTCTCGATGATCCGGACCGATATGGTGACAACCGCGAAGTAAAACAGGTCAGAACTGTAGTTTGTCGATGCCGATAGTCCGTTATCAGCGATAAAAAAATCAAACCCACCGGCGCACAGCGCCAATGGGCTTGTTAGTGAGCTGTTGAATATCTGTCAACTAATGTTTTCAGATTTTTTTAGGTGCGCCACGATCTCCCTGACGATGTACGCCAGGATCGCCATCGCCACAACCAGGAACGCGATAATGTACCCGGAGTGATGATTCGTGTTGGAGGAGTCAAACGCCACCTGTATCCAGCTCCGGTTCAGGAACTGCACGCGTTCAATGAAGAGCGAGATACGCGCCATTACCGTATAGCCGAACGACGCGCCGAAGCCGATCATCAGGATCCAGATCCCGAATTTCGCCAGCCCGCCAAAAGCGCCGGTGTGCGCCTTCGAAAAGAAGAAATACGCCAACGCGGCGATCGCGCCAACCAGGATGATGACCTGCGAAAGGCCGGAGATCGGATCGAATAATCCGCTGCCGAAGAAGTTCCCCCAGGAAATATCGGACATCATCGCGTACAACTGCTTGTTTACGCGGTTCGACATTTCAAGCGGAATCGCCAGCCCGGCGGAGATCCCGATATAGAGCGCCATCGGCCAGCGGGACATCCAGGAATACTGCTTCGAGAATCGAGTCCACATCAGCAGGCCGAGGAGGCCGGGGATCAAATACCATGGCGCAGAAGAATTGAGCCAGAGCATATACCAATTGCCGTCGGCCAGTTTGGCGAACAGGTTTGGATACAGACTGTTGTGCCAGAGAAGCACCGAGAAGTACCCAGTAGCGGTCCCGACCATCAAATGCTCAGCGAACTTGTAGAAGGGATTGTCCTTGTACAGGAAGCTGAAGATCGCCAGGGTGCAGAACGCGCCGAAGGTCGTCCAGAGAAATGTTTCAAAATCCATGACTACTTCCCTTCCTTCGCTCTGCGACGCTTCGCGGTAAAGTACCCGATATTACCGAGGACAATAAAAGCAATGATCACCAGGTGCGCGAAGACCTGGATCCGCATGCCGTCAACCGCCGGGCCCGGATTATCGGCCAGCTTTTCGTACTGCGCCGCGCCAAGCAGCCCGCCCATCAGGCCCAGCACTTGACCGGAGTTCAGGTACGGGTAGTAGTCCGCGGCCATGACGCCGGTGGTCCCCAAGGCGAGCGGGAAGTTGAATCTCCCCTGCCCGTATGAGATCCAGGCGTCGGTGATGTTGCCGCCGGAAAGATCGATCACCACCGCAACCTGCTTGTAGTTCACTACTCCCTGCATCATCGGGCGCGAATCCAGCGGTTGACCGTAATAGTCGATCGGGAACGGCAATCTGAAGTTCTGCCCCATTGCCAGGATCTGCAGCGCGTAGTACGGCTTGTAGCCCAGGAAGACGTAATCGATGCCATTCACCAACTCTCTTCCCTTGTAGTCGATCCCGTTGTATGTCTTGTCCAATTTCAGCGAATCGGTAATATCCTTGATCGCGGCATCCACCATGCCGGGGCCGTACTGGGATAACGTGCAGAAAATGATCCGCAGGTTCTTGCGGAAACAATGCTCCATGACGGCGTACGCCATCGGATGCAGCTCGGCCTGGTTCGACGGATCGTAATCGATCCCGAGATACACGATCTCACCGGGCTTGAGTTTGTCAACAAATTCATAGATAGTGCGAACTTCGCTGTTGATCCGGATCGGGATCTGGAACGAGATCGCGTAGGTACCGACAACGACTACTGCCAGGAGAAGGAAAACCCAGCGGCGGTCGATCGCCATCATCTTTTCAAAGATAGTCATGCTTCGACCTCCTTATCCTTTCCCCATGTAGCTTCGTTCGATCCCCAAGATCACCTTAAGCGCGGTGGCGACCATTCCGAGTCCGATGCCGATCACGATCGCTCGCTTGGCGGCAAGATTCGGGACATTCAGCAGCCAATTGGCGGCTTCGCTGATATAATCACCGAGCGGGCCAAGATACGGGTTGAAGCGAAGCATCACGATCAAGGCAGCCGCCAGCAAGAGGCTGGCGAGGACGTTGCGCGCGCGAAACGCGCGATATGCGGCCGACGCGATAAAAAACGCCAACAGCGAGAAGATCGTCGACTGGATCGGCCGAATGATATACTCGTAGGCGTGGCGATACATGTAGCTCTGCAAGCCATCGGCGGTGCTGAAGTGCAACCCCCAGCTTCCATCGACTTTGGCGAAAAAACCAAAAAACATGGTCGCGAAAAGGCTGATCAGAAGGACCAGCGAATAGCCGCGATCCGGCTTCCGCTGGCTGATCTTGTCATAATTGACTTTGAACAGCGACCAGATGCCGAGCACCAGCGCGAAAACGCCGATGATCGTGATCCAGTCGAGCAAGTACTCATAGATCCATTCAGAGGATTCATGAGGAATAAAGTACTGAATGACCATGAAGAGGCCAAAGATCAGTACCAGAACTAACGGAATTTGTCGTTTCATCTCTGGTGCGTCCTCCTCAGTTGGTCACCTTGAAGAATTCTTTGAAGGTCAGCCCCCACGTCGCGTTGGACGCCGCGGCGATATTCAGCGCCAGCGCTCCCAGCAGGGCGCAAATGATCACCGCCGCCTTGGCGTAGTCCTGCGCCTTGAGCGAGCCAAGCAACAGCGGTTCGCGGCCAAGGTAGGCCGACGCGGCGTACAGTTCCTCTCCGATCAAGGTGTAATCGCACGCCACCACAAAAAACGGTATTTGCGCGACCTCGTCGGTCCCCGAGATCTGGATCGAGCCCGCCAATGCCCCGGTCTCAGCCAGAAGTAATGACTCGGCGTAGAACTTGCCCATGTACACATTGGTCGCCGGCAACTGCCGAAGCATGATACCATTGACCGCGCCGACATAACCGAACTGCGAGTTGGTCAGGAAGTAGACCATATCTTCCTTATAATCATCCGGTCGGCCGGCGTCCATATACGCCGCCTTTACGGTCTCCTGCGCCACCGCCATCACGATCGGGTCGTAGCAGGGAACAATAAGGTGGGTCTGATATTCGGCGACCCGTTTGGCTACACGGCCAAGGATCGTAAACGACGCGATAGTGGAAATGTCTGAAGCAGTGCCTAATCCCAAAACGTAGAGGATCGGTTTCCCCATCTCGGTGGCGCGTCCGATCGCTTCATCCACTGCCTCGATTCCGCCGAGAGGGCGAACATAAAGATCCGCACCGGCTTTCGCTCGTTTCAGAAAGAAAAGAGAAAGCAGTCCAAAGAAGGCGACCGCTACAGCTACCGGCGTCCGGCCGTCGTTATACCACTGCCCGGATGATTGCACCGGACCAACAACAGATGAAGGCGTCCTGATCGTCTGATCGGCCGTCACAGCGTCAATGCGGTAATACCGGTCAACATAGTCAGCCAGGAACCCGGCGGCATCTGATTCCTTGGCACTGGAGTGCGTAAACGTTGTTGCGCCGCTGATGGCACTCCCGACGGAATCAAACGGGCCTTCCGGCGACGTGCTGTGATAAATGACATACGACGTCACCGTCGCCGCGCCGGCGCCGTCGTCAGCCGACGGCTCCCATGACAACGTGATCGAGTGCCCGTGATCATCGGGCGAGTCTTTAGCTTCAAGGCTGGACACCGGCGCCGGAGGTGTGATCGATGGCGTCGATGCAACCATGGTACTGTCCGTTGCCATCGGCTGTTCGACCGGCGGATCGCTCTGCGCGAACGAGGCCGCGGTCATCAGCGACAGCAACGAGACTGTTATCAAAAGAGGTTTCATGCTCCCTCCGTTTCCGGTAGAGATATCATTAGCTCGTTATTCCCAACCAATCCCTGAAAAGGAACGTGATCCGGCCAACCAATAGCGATACACGCCCCATCACCGTATAGCCAAACGACGCGCCGAACGTGACCATCAGTATCCAGATACCAAAACGCGACGCTTTCCCGAACAAACCGGTGTGCTCCTTCGAGAAGAAGAAATAGATCAGGCCACAGAGCACACCCAGGAAAATGATCCAATTGGACACCATCGCGACCAGCTGGCCGGTCGCCGACAAAGACAGATTCGAAAAGAAATGCCCGATCCCCTGCCAGTCAACCAGCAACGGGACAAACGTGGAAGAAATCTGCTCGATAAAATCAGACCGCATATAGCGGATGAACTGTAATCCCGCGGTCGTCCCGACAATGAACGCCAGCGCCCATCGAGATATCCAGCCATATTTGGAAGAGAGGCGCATCAGCAGCAGGACGCCGAAGATCACCGGAACATAGAAGACCCAATTGGTATAGAAGAATCCGCCCATCCATTCGCCGGCGTTGTACGGCTGCTTGAAGAAGCCGGAGAGCGACTGCGACAGACGCGGAATCAGATTTCCAACGATGGTTGACCAGAACCCCTGAGACATCCAGTACCCCGCGGAGATCCCGACGTACAGATGTTCCGCGAACTTGTAGATCGGATTGTCTTTGTAGAGGAACGAGAGGATCGCCAGGGTGAGAAACGCGGAGCAGGTGACCAGGAAGCCGCGCAATAAATAGTGATCAACACCGGCATCTTGCGCCTGCAGAGCCTTGAAGATCCAGCTGCCGAGAAAAAGCACGACGACGCAGATAGTGACGATGATCGCCAGGCGGCTCATGCGGCACCACCTTTCTTCCTGCGCGTGCGCAGATAGGCGACATTCCCCAGCATGATGAAGGCAATGATAACGACATGCGCCAACGTCTGCGGTCCCATCATCCGGATGCCCGGCGCATCCACCGATTTAAACCGCTCGTATTTTTGCATCAATTCGAACTCATACTCCGCAGCGCCCTTGACTCCCCCCAACAGGCCGATGAGCTGCTTGGGATAGTAGGCATAAAGCTGGGGTGCTGATACCGCGGCGGTCCCTGCTCCGATCGGTACATTCCCCGGATCGCCGACGTACAGGATCCATTCTTTGGGACCCGGTTGTCCGCCGCCGAGAGATACGATCAGCGCAAAGTCACGGCAACTCTGGATGCCCTCAAGGATCTCGATCTGCTCAAGCGGCGTGCTGTTGACATCGGTCGGGAACATCTTTTTGAGATTGGTCACGATCACGTTCATGACCCCTTCGTTGCCCGCTTTATAGCCAAGATTGCACCAGTCGATGCCTTGCTGCTTTTCTGGAAACTCGACCGCTACCACCTGCTGCAAGGTCTGGTTTAATAAGGACTGACCCGTCGCCCAGATCGCGATGAAGACAAGTTTATGATTCTTCTGGAAACAATGCCGCACGACCGCGTTGGCCATCGGCAGTACTTCGGGCGCCATCGCCGGATCAAAATCGTACGAGATCATCACCTTCGTTCCTTCAGGGAGCGACTCGATCTTCTCGAAAAGCGCCTTGGCAATGGGGGTCGCTTTGACCTCGAAAGTGATGGGAAAAAGTACCGGCGTCGCGACGGATACAAAGATGAAGGCGAAAATGACCCGCCTGTCCACTTCGCGTCCCTGCAAGGTCCAGCGCAACAGCAGCGCCAATCCGACTCCGATAACAGCGAGCGAGATCAGGACACCAGGCTGGAAGACAGATAAAGTCAGCTGCTGCATCTCGCTACCCCTTATCCTCTCCGAGGTAGGTACGCTCGATGCCGAGAATGATGCGGAGCGACATGCCGACAACGCCAAGCCCGATGCCGATCAGAATGGCGCGTTGGCCCGCGAGATTCGGCGAACTCATCACCCACACCGCCATGTTGGGGATCTCAAGGACGGAAAACTTGTCGGGCATCCAACTGGTCAGCATGGTGCCGAACGGGGTTTGACCGAGCAAAATTATAAACGCCGAGACAAGCAGGATGGTCGCCTCGCGATTCTTCGCTCTAAAAGCACGATACGACGCGGACGCGACAAAAAACGCCAGCAACGCGTACATGGTCGAGTTGAGCGGCGACATCATGTAGAAGAATATGGTCTGGAACCATGAACCGGGGGTATCGACCGCCGCCGCTATGTCTCCCGGATTGCCGATCTTAAACAGCCCGCTGGACAACATCAGCAGAAAACCAAACAGCGTCACCAGCGAATATTCCCAATCACCCTTCTTGCGGGCGACTTTGGTCAGATGGATGCGTATCAGATTGCCGCCGCCAAGGAAAAACGCGAAGACCGCGATGATATCAAAAAACAGCGTCGAGTTCTCCTGCATCCCCTCCAACGGCGGGACAAAGACCGAGACGATCAACAGCGTGCCGACGAAAAGCGTGATGAGCAGGGGGACTTGACGCTTCATAGTTTGGTCAATTTGTCTGGAAGACTGAGGTTAGGAAGTTCAACACGTTGGTCGCGAACTCAATGTTCCAGGCCAGACTAAGCGTGGCGGCGAGCGCGCCGAACAGAATAACGGCCATAGCGACTCCCTTGCCGACATCCTGTCCCTTCAGCGATCCCAATTGCTTAGGTTCATTAGAAAGGTACGCGGAGGCGGC
>JAMPYH010000136.1 GCA_023700785.1 Candidatus Zixiibacteriota bacterium | reverse complement strand
GTCATCCCGAACTGATAGAAAAACCGTCCGACCAGCCCTTCCATAAAGGCAACCGGCACAAAGACCACGACGATCGAAAATGTGGTCGCCATCACCGCGAGGCCGATCTCCTTGGTCGCGCGAAACGCGGCCTGCATCGGCTTTTGCCCCAAATGTATATGTCGGTAAATATTTTCCATCACGACGATGGCGTCGTCGATCAGGATACCGACCGCCAGCGATAGCCCAAGCAAAGTCAATACATTGATAGTGAAGCCCAATAGCTTCATGATGGTGAAAGTAGCAACCAGCGAGATCGGGATCGAGAGACCGGCGATAATGGTCGGCCGGAGATCCAGCAGGAAGAGAAAGATCACGATCACTGCCAGCAACATCCCATACCCGATATTGAACTGGATCTCATGGATCGAGTCTTTGATGAAGATCGAGTTATCTTCCACTTTGGTCAGCTGAATATCCGGCGGGAGTTCAGCCGCCAGGTCGGCCAGTACTTTGTCCACCCCTTCAGCGATCTCCACCGTATTCGCGCCGGACTGCTTGACGATAGACAGTGCCACAGCAGGTTTGCCGTCCAATCGAGCCAGCGATCGCTGTTCGACCGTGGTATCATGCACGGTCGCGATATCCCTCAGGTAGATCGGAACGCCGTCGGTGGACTTCACGATAACATTTTCGAAATCCACGACCCGCTCCAACCGCCCCATAACCCGTACCAGGTACTCTCGAGAGGATTCATCCACGCGGCCACCGGGGATCTCGAGGTTCGCCGATTGGATAGCGCCGTGTACCGCCGACGTGGTGATCTGCTTGGACTCCATCTTGTAAGGGTCCAGCGAGATCAGGATCTCGCGCTCCGAACCGCCGATCAGATTGACCGCGCCGACACCCTTAACGGATTCAAGCCGCTTCTTAATCCGATTCTTGGCGATCTCGGTGATATCCTTCGGCGTCCGCTTGCCGGAGATCGCGATCGAGATGATCGGCTGTGCAGTCGGGTCGTACTGGCTGACGATCGGCTCCTCGATATCGTCAGGAAGGTCATTCCTGATGCCCGCGATCTTTTCGCGGACATCGTTGGTCGCCTCCATGCCGTCCTTCTCAAGATTGAACTCCACGACAACCAGAGAGTACCCCTCCCTGCTCTGCGATATGATATGGCGCACTCCGGATATCTGGTTAACCGCGTCCTCTATCTTCTTGGAAACATCGGTTTCCATCGACTCTGCCGAGGCTCCCGGATAGATCGTCTGGACCACGGTGAACGGAAAATCGACATCAGGCATCATATCGACCGACAGACCGGTCCAGGAGAAATAACCCAGCACTACCAGGGCCAGCATCATCATGGTCACAAAGACCGGTCGCTGTATTGAAACATCGGATAGCTTCATCTTAACCTTCCAGCGACGCGCTAATGGTCACCTTAAATCCCTCATCCAGATAGCTCTGACCCAAAGTCACCAGCGTGTCTCCGGACTGTAGTCCACTCAGGACGACCACTCTTCCATCGAGCTCCGGCCCAAGGGTCACTTCCCGCCGCTTGGCGACGCCGTTAACTACCACAAACCCGACATTCTTGTTATCCAATTTGAGTATTGCGCCCCGAGGCACGGCCAGAACATCCGGAAGTTCCTGCTCGACCACCTGGATACTGACAAACATCCCCGGGTGATACGCGGACGCGCGATTGTCGATCACCGCTTCGACCTGAAAACTCCGCGTCGCGGGGTCGGCGGATTCGGCGATAGAGGTGATTCGGCCGGTGAGCGTGTCCGCGACAACGTCCGATACAATTCGAACATCCGCTCCCTGGCGCACGAACCTGACATTCTCCGTATTGACTGCGAATATGACCCGAAGTCTGCCCGGAGTGGCAACTACCGCCAACTGCTGGCCGAGGGCGACAAAGTCTCCCGGGCGGACCAAGACTGATGTCAGCGTCCCCGCGATCGGCGTCCGAATATCAACCAGTCGGCTGACCGACTCATAATTCGCTTGTGCCACCTCAAACTGAGTTCTGGCGCCATCGAATTGAGTTTCGGAGATCGCTCCCTCTTTATACAGAGCCTCCATCTTCCCGAAGTTCTTTTCGGCGTTGAGAAACAGCGAGCGGACCTCATTATAGCGCGTACTGGGGCCGTCCTTGTCAAGAGAGACGATCACCTGGTCAGCTTTGACCGACTCTCCCTCTCGCGCCTTCACTTCACGGACAGATTCAGCCAGCTTCGCATAGAGGATCGCCTGCTTCTCGCCTTCCAATGATCCGGTAAATGTTCGCACCAGCGTTTCGTCGCTTGGCGTGACTGTCTGTACGTTTACCGCGATCGTTCGCTCCGTCTGGGTAGTCTGCTCTGTCTCGCCGCAGGAACTGACCAGCAGAGGCAGCGTTATCATCGCGACCAGGAGTAATAGTGTGTGCCCGTTCATCTCATTTATCTCGTTTCTGCACCTATATCAACGGTGGTTGCTTTTTTGAGCTGCGCCTTGGACGTCCTGAAGAAGAAGAGCGCCTGGGCGAGCGAGTTGCGCGCGTTGGTCAGTGCTGACTGCGCGGCCAACACTTCAAGTTGGGTCCCCACCCCCTGTTCATAGCGAAGATTCGCGATCTTCAGTCCTTCCTCAGCCTGAGCGATCGTCTCCTTTTGGATGTCGAGCGATTTCTTGGCCCGAACCAATTGGTCGTACGCCTGCTCGACTTCGAGCCGGACATTGTCCGCCAGCTGCTCTTCCGCTATCCGGCTCTTCTCAAAGTCCGCCCGTCGATAGGCGACGTCGCCCGATCGCTGGAAGCCGTCGAAGATCTTGAAATTGAGTCTTAGTCCGACCGTGGATGACTTGCTGACGTTCTCGTCGAGATTCCAGCTATCCGACGACGCGCTGCTGCTGTACCGGTACGAGGCGTCCAACGTCGGCCAGTACTCAGCTTTCGCGATAGACACCGCCTTTTTGGTAATAGAGGCCAACTTGCGTGACGCTTGTGTCTCCGGACGATTCTTCAGCGCCGAGGTTACCAGCGTCTCCAGATCCGGCAACCGGGTCAACGATGTATCCATGGCGTCCTCGATCAGCGTGATCGAGTCGCGAAGCGGCATGCCAATGAACGATTTCAGCCGCTTCTGCGACAAAATGACCTCGGACTCCGCCTGAAGAACCTGCGGCTCAAGGTTGGCATTCTCCACGCGCGCGCGGAGAAGGTCAAACTCCGAGACCATCCCCTGCTGGAACTGCTTTTCGACCGTCTGCATATTATATGACGTCGCCTCGTGCGCCTTGCGCAGTGTCTCCAGCACCGAACGCTGAAAGATCGCGTTGTAGAATAGCAAGTCCGCGTTATACAAAACTTCGCTCTGCACGGCCTCGAGATTTAAATTGGTGTAGTCCCGATAAAGGCGCGCGATCTGCCAGGCGGTTATCACCTTCCCTCCCTCCCAGATCGATTGGTTTACTGACAGGGAGTAGCCAAAGTTGTTCTTGAACCCGGTCTTAAACTCCATCGACTCGCCATTGGCGGTCACAAAGAACGACGGAATGATAAAGTTCCGGTCATACGAACTTGAGAGATCGATATCCGGAAAGACACCGGCGCGCGCGATTTTCACTTGCGATTCCGCCTGCCGAAGATCCTGTTTAGCCGACAGGTACTGCCGGTTGAAGCTGGCCGCCCGCAAACGGACATCGGCGACAGTCAGCGCGGTTTGCGCCTGGCTCTGCGCGACAATCCCGGCTGTCAACAATAACCCGGCCAACAGGGCAGTCTTCGGCAATGTCCAATTGACGGACTTTCGCCTGGCCTTCGTGCATGCGGCATAGTGGTTTCGATTCATCATCATTTCCTATAAAAACTCTGCATCATTGTTTTAACCAGTTTCATCTGCATTGGCACGTCCATGGATTCCTTATTAAAGATCCGCCTGCCGGCCACGCCATCGCATAACGCGAACGTGAGCATCACCAATTGACGAGCCTCGGCCTTGGAGAGCTTGATCCCCGTATCAAGGTGGGCGGCGACATAGGCGATCCGATCGTCGTGCTCCTGCTTGAGGAACTTCCGTACCCTCGGCAGCCGTATCGCCTGCACCCAGATATCAAGGATGGAGCGAAACTCTCGCGGGCTGGTCGCTTCGGTATGGCAGACCACTCTCTCGATAAGTTCCCAGGGGTTGATCGGCTTGGGGAGCGACTCCAGCGCGAGTTTGAACCGGCTGCTCATCGCTTTGACCAGGGCGATGAGAATATCCTCTTTGCTCTTAAAGTGAAAATACAGCGCGCCTTTGGTCAGGCCCGCGTTGGCCGCGATCTCTTCGGTTGAAGTTCCCCGATACCCCTTCTCGCTGAATAATTTTCGGGCGGAATCCAGGAGTTGTTCTCTCCGTTGCTCCGCCGGCAGCTTGGGGCTCTGCTTGATCTTCGCCATCGACCCTTTCCTTTTTCCTCCCCATTTACTGCACCGGACCTCGCCCGGCTCCATATACCTACTGGTCGGTATCTATATGATACCTACCGGTCGGTATGTCAAGGGATACTACGGCGGATCGGGCCGAAAAGTTCAGCCTAAAACCACTTTTTTTTGCGAAAATAGATGAGCTGGCCGATCATGCTTCCAAAGATGATGATCAGCGCCAGGGGGTAACCAAAGCCCCAGTCGAGCTCCGGCATGCCGGTGAAGTTCATGCCCCACAACGAGGCAAAGAGGGTTGGAGGAACAAATATCGCGGTCAGCACCGTCAGGAACCGGATAACGTCATTCGTCCGGGCTTGTACCGACGAATAGTGGATTTCTAAAGAGGAGTTTAATAGTTCTCTATGGGTGTCAGCCGTGTCGTTGATTCGCACCAGGTGGTCATGAATATCCGAAAAATAGGGGACCAACGCCTGTGAGATCATGGCATAATGTTGCCGCGACAACTGCGCCACGATCTCTTTCTGTGGAAGCACAATTCGTTTGAGTTGCACAATATCCCGGCGCAACGCGAAGATCGACCGCAAAGTATCCTCGTCCGCGCTCCCTAATACGTCGTCTTCTACCTGATCCACCTCGTACTCGAAAACGTCAAGGATGCCGTTGTAATTGTCAACGACCGTATCAACGATGGCGTGGAAGAGGTAGTCCGCCCCGCGCGAGAGCAGACGTTCGTCCCGCTCGGCGCGGCTGTAGAGATAGTCGAAGATCCGATGTTCGTCGTAGTGGACCGTCACCAGCGTATTTTTGCTGAGGAAGAAGTCCAGCTCCATGATCTTCAGTCCCTCTTCCCTGCCGATATAGTCCACCACCTGGAAGACCAAAAAGAGATAGCGGTCATAATCATCGATCTTCGTGCGCGGTTTTTCGGAGATCACGTCCTCGATCGCCAGCGGGTGAAACTTGAAGTCGTGGGTCAGGACGAAAGACTCCTGGTCCGAAGGCTTGCACATATCGACCCACAACAGCGCGCCTTCGGCCGAACTCAACCGGTCGAAGTCGGCGACCCCGTCGATAACCTCGACCCCTTCCCCGGGGAGATAATAAAACGACCGGATCATACTTTCTCTTTCTCCACACACTCGTCGCTGTCCGAAAGAGCGTCTATGATCGACGGTTCAGCCTGTTGCTCGCTCGCCTTGGCCTTAAGCTCTCGAAGCGATATCTTTTCTATCCGGAAAAAGATCGCCCCCATCACGATGATCGGCAGGAGATCCATCAAATGCAGCGCCAGCGCGAACAGCACCGCGTCGGTGCGGCCGATCGAGAACGCCGCCAGAGAGGTACTCACCGCGAATTCAAAGGTCCCCGCGTTCCCGGGTGTTAGCGGCACCATCAGGACAATTGAATTAATGATCATGATCGCCGCCGCCGCCGCGATCGGCAGCTCGAAGCCAAATGACTCATACAGGAACCAGATCACCAGCATATGCGCGGTCCAGGACGCCAGCGAATAGACGACCTGCCCTGCCATGTGCTGGCTCGAACGGATCAACATGATCCCTTTGGTAAACGACCGCACGAATTTTTTGGCGCCAATATAGACGCCGGGCCAACGGTGCGCCATTTTGCGGCGGGCCAGTTCCTCGATCCGCGCCTGATACGTCGTGATCAGGTACAGTATCGCCAGCAGGAGCGCGGTCGCGCCGGCGAGGATATAGCTGAGGAAGCGGTACTCCTCCGGAAACGCGAACGCCAGCGACGTAAAAAAGATAAAGATGATCAGACTCAGGGCATCAAAGAGGATCTCCAGCACGATAGTGGAGAAAATGAAGGTCTTCCTGAGCGCCAGCTTTTTGGAAAAGAGGAACAACCGACCGACTTGCCCGGTCAGCACCGGCATGACGATATTGAGCACCTGGCCCGCCGAATAGAGGCAGACACCGCGCACATACGGAAGCTCCATCTGCCGGACGATCATCATGCGCCAGCGCAGCGCCCTGAAGATGATGAAAACAAACGACGCCAAAGTCGCGGGGATCAGGTAGTAATAATTAACTCGCTGGGAGAGATCCTGAAGTTCGCTCAGGCGAATGTCCTTAAGACAGAACGCCAAAAGCACGATGGCGATGATCGTGCCCCACATCTGCTTGTTGGTCAAGAACTTCTTCATGAGCGCGCCGCCCGTTTTACGGCATAAAAAGGAAGATAGCCCGACCCAACAAGGGTGTCAACCAAAGAAACTACTGACGATGAGAACTAACCGATTAGACTTCAGCGAGTAAGCTCTTCTTCACCCAGCCCCGCCGCTGGTTTTCAAAGATGACATTATAATAGTCGCCAGACTCTGAACCGATCCGCACGATCAGCCCCGGTTCACCCTGAAACTCGAGCCCCGCGGAGTCGGTTGGGCCGGAACGTACTTCTGCCTCATCCCCAACCACCACGGCCCATCGAGTCAGATAGTCGTGATAGTACTTATAACTGGTAATGCTCGCCGCGCAGACCAGCAGCACGAATAAAAGGACGGTGAGTGACTTGGTCCATTGAGGTCGATACCCCAGACCAAAGCGCACCGCCAGCATGCCGAAAAACAGAACAAAAAAGAGCGACGAGAGCCAGGCCAGAGAGTTCAATCGATACGGTCCCACTATCGATTCGAAAAGCGCGTTTATCGGATTGAGCTGCACTCCCTCGAGTTGGACGGTCGCGAGACTTCGGGCGAATTCAAGATTACTCTTGATATCCTCATCCGCCGGATCGATCCGCCTGGCTTTCAGGTAATACAGGACGGCATGCCCCAGATCGGCGGACTTGAAGTAGGCATTCCCCAGATTATAGTAAAGCGGAGCGGACTCAACGCCGGCCTGGACCGCCCGGCTATAGGCTTCGATCGCTTTGACGTACTCTTTG
>JAMPYH010000135.1 GCA_023700785.1 Candidatus Zixiibacteriota bacterium | reverse complement strand
TAAGATCCGCTCGGGCGACCCGAAGTAGCCTCGCCCCTATAGCCTGAACTGGCGGGCACTTCTGTCCTATGCGGCGGTTCTATGGCGCAGATGAAACACGCTATAGAGGCGCACCTCAATGCATGACCTGAGTGACCTTCGCTCCTACGCGGATATTCGGAAGTATGTCCCATCGCCTGTCTTTGGCCAGGCGATGGGGTTTATCTCCTGGCACAACCGATTGACCATGACTCCGATGCTGGAGCCATGGGAAGCTTTGGTGGTGAGCCTTGCCTATCAGCAGAAGCCGCTGGATGGAATGGTCTTTACCGCGGTGAAAGCATTTCTCGAAGAGACGCGGCAAGAAACCGTGGTCAATCTGGAGCAGGCCAACGGACGCGCCCGGCAGTTGATCGCCCGGATCTCATGACAAAATAAAAAGGACCATTCGAAGGGTGAACGGTCCTTGTCGGGTGTGGAAGGTAATAAAAAAAGGGGTTACCTCAAACGTGCGCTAGTTCCGGCTCCTGTCAGCCAGTTCCTCCAAAAACGATTTGACCGGCTTCGCCCCGGCGGCATCCGGATATGACGCGGTCTCCATCGGGACCAATTCTTCTATCTGCTCCCCCATCCGTTCAGACAAGTTCCGGCGCACCAGATCGGTGATTCTCTGGCCGACGATCATGGCGCTTTGCCGCGGCGTCTCCGGGAATAAGAGGGCAACCCGGGAGTTATCCAACAACGTCACAGTATCGGTGCATCGGAGGCGGGAAGCCGCTAAGTCGATGATCTCCTTGAGCGTAGTCTCGCATGCCTGCGGCAGATGCTTGCAGACCAGCGACAGGTCGAGCACTATCAACGACACGAATATCCGATAGCGCTCGGCGCGCTTCAACTCAAGGTCGGCATGCGCGAGAAACGATATGGTGTCGGCTGGGGTCATAACGCGAGTTTCGTGCTTTTCCAGGTTGTTGGTTAGCTCGTTCTGTTCAGGTTCTACACAGCAATTTATGTTCCGATTCTATGAGGAGAGGCTAATTTGATTCGTTCAGCCGGCAAATGGACTCAATGCCTCCATAACCGACGGACAACCAGCTAATTAGTAAGCGATTACTAAATCACGCCAGATTTTGGCCGATTTCCACAGAGGAGGAAAATATTAGCTGTTAGGCAGGTCGATGCACAACGACTGAACGCGCCGATGCATCACTTGGTCCGACCGGGATAATTACTTCGAATTGAGATTGTAGTCTTTGATCTTATAGAGCAAAGAACGGTAACTGATCTGGAGGATATCCGCGGCTTTGCGGCGGTTCCAGTTGGTCCGGGTAAGTACCTCGGAGATCAACTTTTTCTCTTCTGAAGCGATGGTCTTCCCCAGCCGGTTTTTCAATGATAGGTCATTCGGGTCGGCCGTGACCTCGGCCTCTTCACCACCGCTATCATCCGCTCCAAAAGGGAGATGCGCCGAGTGAGCCGGGTGTTGAGTCGCGGTTGTATGCGCGGTCGCGGGCGTCGAGGATGCCGCGATCAGCTCGACTATGATCGTTTCGTCTCCGCGTACCACGACCTGCTTGATCATATTCTCAAGCTGACGAACATTCCCCGGCCAATGGTAAGAGACCAACTGATTGATGACTTCGGGAGTTAACTGGTAAAAGTCGCGACTGTATAGCTTGTTATATTTCTCCAGGAAATGATTCACCAACAGCGGAATGTCCTCTTTGCGCTGCCGAAGCGACGGCAGCGAGAGTGTGATCTCGTTTAGCCTATAGAAGAGGTCGTCGCGGAAGCCGCGCTCGGCGATCGCCTGCTCGAGATTTCGATTCGTGGCGCAAATGATCCGTACATCGACATGGATATTCTGGATCCCGCCGACTCGCACAAACTCTTGTTGTTCCAATACTTGCAGGAGTTTCGACTGGAGTTCCAACGGCATATCGCCGATCTCGTCGAGAAAGATCGTCCCTTTATTCGCCAGTTCAAATCGACCCTGCTTGGTTTTATGGGCGCCCGTGAACGCTCCCTTTTCATAGCCGAAAAGTTCTGCTTCCAAAAGGTCTCTGGGAATGGCGGCGCAATTTACTTTAACAAAGGCGGCGTTGCTTCGACCCGAAAGTTGATGCAGCGAACGCGCGACGATCTCCTTACCGGTGCCGGATTCACCTCGGATCAGCACGGTCAGTTCCGAATCCGCAACCTGCTCGATCAGCGCTTTGACCTTGTGCATGGCGGCGGAGTCGCCAATGAAGTTTGAGTAATTTGATTTGGATTGAAGTTCTTTCTTCAGGTCAGAGACCTCTCGGCGGAGTTTCACCCGCTCGAGAACCGCGTTGATACGCGTCTCGACCTCGCGGACATCAAACGGCTTATCGATAAACTCAGCGGCGCCCAGCTTGACCGCCTCGACCACATTCTTGGTTTCGCCATGCCCGGAGATCATGATCACTTCGGGCCTTCCTTCCACCTTGTTCAGCTTCTCGAGTACTTCGAGTCCGGTCATGCCGGGCATCTTAATGTCGAGAAGGATGAGGTCGGGGCGCTCGGTCGAGACCATCTGGATCCCTTCGATACCGTCGCGACCGGCGACAAACTCGAAGCTGGATGCGAGTCCTTCGGACAGTATCCAGGAAACCTTCGGGTCATCGTCAATGACTAATATTTTGGTCTTAATTCGGGCCATATTTTTCCAGTGTGCAAAGGATATCAGACTGTGATAAGTATCGGCAGATGGGTGAAAGAATCAAGCGCAAATTGGGCGGATTTGCCACAATTTGGCAAGAAAATGCACTATACCGGCTGGATCGGAAGATAGACGGTAAAGGTCGTCCCTTTACCTTCGACAGAGTCCACCTTGAGGGTGCCTGAATGGGCCGAGATGATCCGCTCCACGACAGATAACCCGAGCCCGGTGCCAGTCTCTTTGGTCGTAAAGTATCGGTCGAAAATGCGGGAGAGGGATTCCTTTTTGATCCCGACCCCGGTGTCAATCACTTGAACCGCCAGGTAATCATGCTTTTTGTGGTAGGGTCGCTCCACCAGGCCGCGGACAAACAGGTTGCCGCCGGTCGGCATGGCGTCGATCGCGTTGATAAAGATATTAAGAAACATCTCGAGGATCTGATTCCGGTTTACAAAAATCTCCCAGTTCCCCTCGCCGAAGACCGCCTCGAAGTTCACCTTGTTCCTGCGCATGTCCGGCCCGACCAGTTCGGCGGCGCGCCCAATGATCTGGCGAAGGTCCGCCTGGCTGGTCTCATACTTGTTTGGATTTGAGAAGTCGATCAGCTCATGCACCAGTTCATCCATGCGCGACACCTCGGAGCCCATCAGGTCAAAAACATCGGCGTTCTTGTCGGGGTCAACTCGCTGGCGAAGGATCTGTACTCCACCGGAGATATTGGTGAGCGGTTTGCGCAGGTCATGCGAGATCTCCGAGATCATATTCCCCATGGTCAGCAGGCGGGTGCCGTTGAGGATCGCCTTTTCGCGTTCAAAAAGGAGCGCCGATTGCGATACGACCAGTCTGGCGAGCGAGATATCATCATCGGAGTACCCTTTCTCGGACTTCGCGCCAAAACAGAAGAGATAGGTGAACTCGTCAGCCCGCAAGATCGGGATCGCCATGAAGGCGCGTGTCGGGTCGGGATAATGCGTCAGCGCTCCCAACCTATCGGCAACTTGCCGGGAGATCTGACGGATGTTGTCGAGATCCGCCGCTTCCAGATCAAGGCCCTGAATGACGATCGAGTCACGGTCGATCGACGAAAGATTGATCCGTCCGGATCCGGTCAGGGGGATATTCGCGTCGCCGATGGCCGCGTCCGGGACAAGAGACCTGCTTCCCGCTTCCCAGTTAAACCAGATGGCGTAGTCGATCGGGAAAATGCGCGCCAGTTTTTTGACCAGCAGCGAGCGGAACTGATAGAACGACTGTATAGTTGATAGCTCATTGGTGACTTCGTGAAGGATCTCAAACTCCACCAGCCTGCGTCGGCTCTTTTCGAACTGGTACGCGTCATCCACCGCCACCGCGGCCTGCGACGCGAACGTGGCCAGCAGGCGAAGATCATCCTGCGTGAACGAGAGGTTCCCCTCTTTGTTCGCCATATTGATCACGCCGAGGACCGCGTTCTTGATGCGAAGCGGAACCGACAACAGCGAAGCCGAACCGTACCGCTCCTGGTTGATCCGCTTGAACTGATTGTGATGAGTGACATCCTCGATCATCAATGCTTCGCCGGTTGCCGCGACATGACCGGCGATCGATTCGCCTACTTTTAGTCTGGTCCTTTCGACGATCTCCGGCGCGAGGCCGATAGCGGCCTCGATCGTCAGATTCTCCTTGCGCTCATCCAGAAGCATGATTGAGCCGACCTGAGCTTCGGTCACGGTGGCCGCAAGAGTGACGATCTGGTGAAGCAGTTCCTGGATATTGACAGTCGAGCCGATAGATTTCCCGGCCTCGTAGAGCGCGTTCAGCTCGCCGATTCGGCGCTCCAGAATGAGATTCGAGAGCTTTAGTTCTTCGAGCAGTCTCAGGCGGGACAGTTCTGACCGGCGTTTATCCAACGCCCGACGTACCGCCAGTTCAAGGTACGCGAACTCAACCGGCTTGAGAAGATAGTCATAGGCCCCCTGCGCGATAGCGTCGAGCGCGCTCTGAAGCGACGCGTAGCCCGTCATCAGGATGACCGGGATCCCCTCGTCTATCTGTTTTACCGCTTTCAGGATATCGAGGCCGTCCATCTCCGGCATCTTGATATCCGTGATGACCAGATCGACCTTTTCGCCGCGGACAGCGTCAACCGCCTCGGGCGAACGCTGGAAACTGGCGACGCGGTAACCATTCCCTTCGAGCAGCGTAGTGAGCGATTCACACATCCGCTTTTCGTCGTCGATGATCACGATCTTTTCGGCCAGTGGCGTCACGCGGTCAGTCTTTCTGGGCTGCGGGGAGAGAGATCTCGAAACAGCACCCGGGGTTGAGGTTCCTAAAGGTTATCGACCCATTGTGACTTTTTATGATACCGTAGCAGACCGACAGGCCCAGCCCGGTTCCTTTCCCCACTTCTTTGGTCGTGAAAAACGGCTCGAAGATATGGGACGCGACATCGGGCGATACGCCCGGACCGGTGTCGGCTACCTCGGTGAGCACATGCTCTTGAACCCGACGCACGCGGATGGTGACCTTGCCCCCATCAGGCATAGCGTCGCGGGCGTTGATCAGCAAGTTGAGGAAGACTTGTTTCAGACTGTCGGCGGAACCCATCACCACAAAACTCTCTCCCTGATAATCGCGGATAACTTCCACACCGGCGGATTCAAGCAGCCGCCCCATGAATGAGAGAACGTCGTTGATGACGCCGACCAGATCCACCGGATCCATCACCATCGGCTTTGGACGGTGGAACTCCAGCAACTGCCGAACGATCGCCGCTATCCGGTCGATTTCTTGCTCCACTACTCCGAGGTGACCCAGCGATTGCGGAGATTCCTGAATCGTCCTGCGCACCAGCAGGAGATAGTTTTTGATGATACCGAGCGGGTTATTGACTTCGTGCGCGATCGATGCCGACATCTGGCCCAGCGCGGCAAGTCGCTCCGTCTGGA
This sequence comes from Candidatus Zixiibacteriota bacterium, assembly GCA_023700785.1. Lineage (GTDB taxonomy): Bacteria > Zixibacteria > MSB-5A5 > GN15 > FEB-12 > FEB-12. Next base: position 1,739 of record JAMPYH010000135.1, on the reverse strand, counting down.
GCAACTGTTGCTGGGCCTCGCGTAAGGCGGTGGTGGCCATCTTTTCAGCTTCATACAGTCGAGCGTTTTCGATCGCGACCGCTATTTGGTTTCCCAGGATCGACAGGAACTCGATATCGTCAAGCTGGAACTCCCGACCGGAGATCTTGTCGGACATGGCGAACAGCCCGATAATGCGCGTCTGATAAATAAGCGGTACCACAATACCGGAATGAAAGTGATGCAAGATCTCAAGATCTTCTGCGGTGGCGAGGTCATTGACCAGGTCGGTCACGAGAACCGGCCGGTTGAGCCGGGTGACATATTCGACCAACCTGCTGTTCTCGCGAAACGCCTGCTGCGGTTTCGGGAACGAACCGGACCCTTTGCTTTTGACCAGCGAAAACGCCTGCGGATGATTTTCGGCATTGAGGAAGATCGCCCCTTTTAAGGCGCCGACCTGGCCGAGGCAGGTAAAAATGAACGTGTCCAGCAGCGACTGGTACTTGAGAACCGCGTTGAAATTCCGACTGATCTCGAAGACGGTATAGAGATCGAAGATCTTTCGCTTGAGCTGGCGGTTGCTCTCGGTCAGTTCGCCGACCTTTTCCTCGAGTTGGGCGCGCAACAGCGCAACCGCGTCATGATCCGAGCGCGCTTCATCCAGGCGATCGGCGCGCGGTCCGCGCGGCTTGGAAGACGGGCGTTTGGCGACTGTCCGTTTCCGTTTCTCAGTACCGTCGGTCATAACTATCCATGCTTCTGCAGAAACTCGCCTACCAAATAATGAGAGCCGACTATGACTATAATATCGTCAGAATCGACCGCCGGCAAAAGCTGCCTGATCGCCGAATCAAGGTCGGCGCACCGCCAGTACGGGATCCCCTTAAAATCGACTGTTTCCGCAAGTTCCCTGGGCGTGACTGTCCGATGGGTCTTCATTTTCACCAGCATATAGCGGCGCGCGATCTTCCAGAACGAATCAAACATCTTCTGGTGGTCTTTCCGTTTCACCAACCCGACGATCATCGCCGGGCGATGTTTCGGGAATCGTTTGCGATAGGACTCCACAAACGCTTTCGCGCCGCCGGCGTTATGGCAGACGTCGAGTAGATACGTCGGTTGGCCGCGCCGTTTCAGCATCTGGAATCTCCCCGGCCACTCGGTGTTGACCATGCCGTCTTTGATCGCCTCCTTGAAGAGCGTGATCCCCTGCGATTTGAGGATGGCAAGCGCTTTCAGGGCAAGCGCGGCGTTGGTCAACTGGTGGGTGCCGATCAGCGACGGCTTGAGTCGCGTGAAACTGAACTGCGGGGAACGAAAGTCGAGCGAAAATCGCTCGGGGTGAGAGCTGAAATCATTCGGCGTCAGCTTATACATTCGCGCGCCGACCTTCCGGCATCGTTCGCGCATGACCTTCTCCGCGTCGCGGGGGAGCATGCCGATCAGATGCGGGACGCCTGGCTTGATAATGCCGGCTTTCTCCGACGCGATCTTCGGGATGCTTTTCCCCAGAATCTCGACATGGTCGAAACTGATATCCGTGCAGACCGTCAGGATCGGCGTCAGCACATTGGTGGCGTCGAGCCGCCCGCCGAGGCCAACCTCGATGACAGCGATATCAATTTTTTTGTCGCGGAAATATTCGAAAGCGAGAGCGGTGACTACTTCAAAGAACGAGAGTTTTTTTTTACCAGTACGCTCCGGTACCGGTCAACGAACGACTGGATCGCCCGTTCAGAGATCGGGCTGCCGTTCAC
>JAMPYH010000134.1 GCA_023700785.1 Candidatus Zixiibacteriota bacterium | reverse complement strand
TCGATGCCGCCCAGAGCGGGGGAGCATCGGTCAGTCCGATCTTGATAGCGATCCAGGTTGAGCCCCAGATCAGGGAGAGAATGACATAAACCAGAGCGATCATAGGGCGGCAATAACGGTCAATAAGTCCACGCTGTCAAATCACTAAGTGGGGGCGAATCAGACAGATAGAAGCCAGCGGGTGAGTCAGATCTTCAGATATGCTGTCAACTAAAACATATACATCAAAGTTAAAGAAAATACCGAAAAGTGCCGAAGAGTACTTGACAGAACCGCCATTCCGGGTAGATTGCTCTCATTAGTATAAGGAGCTATGTATGTCCGATTATATCGAAGGAGCGGTCCGGGCGACCGCCTTTTTCACCACCGCGGAGCTTGCGGATAAGCTCAAGATGAATGTCCAGGTGATCACCCGCAAAGTTCAGGCGGGGGAGATCAAAGCGTACAAGATCGGGAAAGACTGGCGTATCCCGGAAGAAGCGGTGCACGAGTGGCTGGAGCGGCATTCCAACCAGCGGCCGCGCGGCGAGAAGCAGAAGGTGATCGCCAATTTTGTCAAGGATGATAAGATAGAAGCTCTGCCGGTCAAGCAGTCACGCCGGAAGTTCCTGCTGGAGTATATTCTCGCGGCGTTTGAGCCGAACCGGACCTACACGGAAGAAGAGGTCAATAAGATCATCAGCCGCTATCACGACGACTTTTGCACCGTGCGACGCGAGTTCATCACCGAAAAGATGATGGATCGGGCCGACGGGAAGTATCGCCGCCGGACCGGCTATAAGTTCTCCGACTGATCAGTCCAACACGTGACCCCAAAAAAAACGTCCGCCGATGGCGGACGTTTTTGCTGTCTGAAATCCTACTGGCCTTCAACGCCAGGCACCGTAGGCGGCGGCGCCATGCCGAGGATCTGCTGAACATACGGATCGGACTGGTTGATCTTGTACTCAGCGAACTTCCGCGCGACCTCCGTCATGTCGGTAAATCTCTGGGCCTGGTAAAGCGATGTGATCAGCTTGCGGAAGGCGTACGAATTGTTCGGATTCATGTAGAATCCATCGCGCATGTGCGCGATCCCTTCATCCTGCATCGCCTGATCTTTCTTCCGCCTGCCAAGCTCAAACGTCACCATCCCAAGATCCTGCTTATAGACCTGGTTCTGCCGGTTGGAGGCGTAAAACGCCGCCAGCGTGTCGCGCAACTGCTCGAGCATGGTCAGCGTTTTGGCGCTGTCCCCTTCGCGGTCGTACATCTCGCCCAGGACAAAGGTCAGTTGCCAATACTCCGGATAGACCTTGCGCAAATGGTCCATCAACGCGAGCGCGCGTTCGCGCTCACCCTTTTTGTTTAGTTCATCAAAGAGCCTGACGCCGTTCATGCCGAGTCCGATAAAGACGCCGGTCGCGTTTTCGTCGCGATAGACCCTGGAGTCTTCAAGTCCCGCGAACTTGTACGTATTCATATACAGGTCGTAGCTCTTATCCAGGTCGATGCGTCCTTCGCGCGGCTCTTTCTCCAGCTCGTACACGACACCTACCGACGTAGCGTGGTCGCGCAATTTAAGCGGCGACTCGGCGTACGGCGGCGAGCTGAAGAAGATCGGATCTTTCCAGTTGTTTTCGATCACGATCTCGTCAACCATCATATCCTGCACTTTGACGATACGGCCTTCGTGGAAGTTAGGCGTCATCAGCACCTGCCGGTTACGCGGCCGATCCTTGAACTGCTTGAGCGGCTGATTGACCTCTCCGCCCCCGCGCATTTCAGTCGGATACCAGAGGATCTGCTCGTCGGTGAGCGAGATCGGTATATCATACTGATCCCGCATCTGCTTGACGTACCAGTCGGTGTTCAACAGCGAGAGGTTGACCACGCGAATGTCTTTGCGATAGTTGTACACTTCCTGGAGACACCAGACCGGGAAAGTGTCGTTGTCGCCGGAGGTGAAAAAGATCGAGTTCGGCTTGCAGCTATCCAGCAGGTTCGCGGCGTACGCGTACGGCAGGAAATTACGGCTCCGGTCGTTGACATGATAATTGGATGAGAGCGCGATCGACGGCAGCAGCACGAGCGCAGTGCCGGCATAGACCGCGACCCGCCCCAAATTGGGATCGCGTTTTTCGGCCTGCTGGCGAAGCCACAGCATCACCGCGGATATCCCAAGCCCCATCGCGATGCCAAAGAAGACAAACATGGGCGTAAAGAAGTAATCGCGGTTGCGTACTTCAAGATAGGCGTCCCCCGTCTGGAAATCGTACTTGGTTCCGTCGGCGAAGTTCATGTAGAGGATCAGGCCGACAGAACTGATGATAAGCAAGGTGATGAACGGCAACCCCACCTCCATTCGCCTTCGCGCCACAGCCACTGAACCAATGATGCCGAGAGCGAAGTAGGGGAGAATGAACGCCCAGCCCGGCTTGGACCACTGCTCTTCGAAATATGACCAGAAGCCCATATTGGGATGACGTCCGAATTGATTCTCCCAGGTACCTCGGCGGCGGAACATCCGCTCGACCATCGATTCAGAGCCATACTGTTTACGGTCGAGATAGTTCACGAAAGTGCGGAAATCGCGGTCGGGATTGTTTTCGTCGATACGCGGCCCCTCGGCCGAGCGGATCGGCAGATAGGCATGCACGGAGAAGCCGATAAACGCGACGATCATGATCGCCAGCGCGGTGCGCCACTCGACCTTCCAGCCGCTGGTTTTGGAGAACCAGCCGATGGCGATGATCATGAGGAGCGCCGCAGGCGCGATATAGAGAAACAGGCCGAACCCTACCATGATCGAGCTGACCGCGCCGATCGCCAGCGCCACGGTCCAGTTGATCTTCCTGAACAGCATCGCCAACAAAAGCAGACCGACAATACCGGTCGCCATGTAAAACATCGTCAAGCCACCGCGACCATTGGCCAGGAGAATGATCAGCAACAGCTCAAAGACAATGAAGCCGCAAACCATGATAAAGTCTCGGCGTTCGGCCTGCTGGTTGAGAATGAAAAAGACCGAACAGATCGGCACCACCAGAAACGTGGTCATGTGAATGCCGACTCCAAGCAGAGCGATAAAGAAGAAAAGTACTTTGACGCGATTGGCTTCAGCGGTGCCGCGGACTTCGTAGTATTTGACCGCCAGCCAGAACATCAGCACCGAAAGCGCGAGCGAGATGCCGTACACTTCGGCTTCCACCGAGTTGCTCCAGTTGGTTTCGCCGAAGGCGACAAAAAATCCGCCGGCGATGCCGCCCGCGTACGCGATCCAGCGGTTGAGCGGCTGAGTCCAGTCCAGGATAAAGAGGCGAGCCAGTTTGACCGCCAACAGGTAGCTGAGCATGGCAGTTACGGCCGATGAGATCACGGAGAGATAGTTGACCCGGTAGGAAATGTCTTCCACAAAGGGGACCATCGAAAAGAGCCGTCCGATCAGCACAAAGAGCGGCGTCCCCGGAGGATGGGGGACCCCCAAAGTGTAGGAGCAGGCGATAAACTCGCCGCAATCCCAAAATGAAAAAGAGCGCTGAACGGTCAGCGCATAGACGATAAATGACCCCAGAAAGACCAAACCGGCCAGGATGGCGTTGGTCCTGTCGAAGTCCTTATTTTTGAGACCCAGGAAGTCGGTCAAAATCTCCTCCTAAAGCAGACGTCTGTCTAAGCCGATAATATACATGGAAATAACTGCATATTGCAGAGCCAAGAATATAACCATACGGCGTTAAAGCACAACGATAATTTTACCCGCACAGGGGTGGTTTGGACGGAGGAAAAGATGTTTGTTTGGTGCGGTATTCTTTTTGGTCTCGGGATCCTTGCATTCATGGATTCCATCTTCAACATGGGCGAGATCTTCCGGACGGTCAATTCGGTCCTGTTTATGCTCCTTTCGCTCGGATTGCTGGTACGCACCACGTCCAAGATGAAAGAGCGTCGAATCGAGCATTACGAGTCGCGGATCCACTCACTTGAGCAGCAGGTGAGAAAGATGGAAGCAGATTCTCGTCGGGCGCAGGCCGACTTTTAACCGACCTTGAAATCGGTTTCGAGCTGCTTGAGCCGTTTGCGGACATCGGACGCGAACGGATAGTTGGGGAACTGCTCAAGCAGACTGCGGTAAATGGCCCTGGCGATGTCGCGCGAATCGATCTTGTCCGCGAGCATGTCCGCTTTGAGCTTCAGGCCGTAGGGGCGGTAATACGAATCGGGGAATCCAGAATCAAGCCGGTTAATACTCTCAAGCGCCGCGGCGCTGTCACCCATCTGGACATTAAGCAGGGTCAAACGATAGAGGGCAACATCCGCCAGCGCCGGATTCTCCGCCCGCGCGATCCGATCGAACCAGGTGCGGGTCGAATCCAGCTGCCGACGCTCCTGCGCAAATAACGCCTCCCCGTAATCTTTCAGCAGTTCCGGGGCCTCCTTCGCCTCGGTCAGCACCATCACCAGTTGCAGCGCGTCATTGACATAGAACCCGGTCGGGTGGTCCACCATCAGTTTGCGGAACGCGGTCTCGGCGGAGTCATATTTCCCCTCATAAAATGAGATCATGCCGAGATAAAACGTCGTCTCTTCGGTCATATCGTCGGTGATCGGATGAGAGCGAAGAAACTCGAAGGACGTTCGCGCGGCGGGGAGGTCTCCCAGACGAAGATGGCAGATCGGCCGACCGCGATGCGCCTGGATATAGCTCATCCCCATGCGATAGCGATTGACCACCGAATCAAAGTAAACGAGAGCCGTGCGATAATCACCGAGCAGGTCGAAATAGATCTCGCCGATCTCGTAGATCGCCTGCCCTTTGTCCGCGTCGCGCGGTGTCAGCACGACCACACTGTCAAACAGCGCGATCGCCTGATCGGTCTTCCCCAGGCGCGCGAGCGAACGGGCGTAGATGAGCCGAGTCTCAATATGCATCGGTGACGCGCTGTATCGGGAGAGAATGTACTCGCCAAACTTGGCCGCTTCGCCAAATAATCTCCGGTCGTAACACTGCCGCATCAGATAGACCAGCGAGCCGCCTTTCATTCCTTCAAGCGAATCGCGCCTGGTCGCGAACGCGAACGCCTGGTCGAACCGATGCGCCTTGATGTAGTAGTCCGACAGCAATCGCACCACGCGCGAGCTTGGCTGCTGTTGAGTCTCCGCGACCAAAATAGCCTCTACTTCGCGCGAAGATTCCGGGAACTCAAGTAACATCACGATCCGCCGCTCGACTTCGATCGCGTCCATGGTCGTATCAGCCGCCAAAACCGGCAGGTACTCACGGATGGCGGTCTTGTAGTCGCGACGGCTCTCCATCACGGAACCGCGTTCCAGCGCGAAGACCAGGCTGTCCCGGGTCTGCTTTCGATAGGCATCAATGACGGAGAGAGCTTCGTCCGGCAGTGCGTGGGATAGTTCGCTGCGGATCAGAAGGATATACTGCGCGAAATCCGGAGTCGTGATCAGCGCCTGCGCCTGACGATACGCGTCTCGCGCGTTCTCAAGCTGTCCCTGGTTGGCCAGGATCTCCGCGAGTTCCAGTCGAAAATGCAGGTTCTGGGGAGATCGGTCGATCTGCCTGCGGATGATCGTCTCCGATTTGCCGTATTGCTTGAGCTGACTGTAGCAATTTTTGAGGAGATTGATGACCGTCTGATTTCCCGGCTCCGCTTCATACACCAGTTCGAGCATGGCGGCCGCCGCCTCCCAGTTGTTGTTCCGCATCAACTGGCGGGCGGTCGTGAGCCGATTGTCATTCGGCTGCGCTTGCCGGATCTCATAGGTCTGCTGGGCGGTCACAGGCGCGCCAACCGTAAGCGCGATCATGAGGATGATCAATATCGAACCGCGCGACATGCTTACTGACCCTGTGGCGCGCCCGACTGAAGTTGCTTCGGTTGCGACTCGACCTGCAACAACGCCCGGAAATAGGCTTTGATCTGTTCCTCGTATTGCGGCGGATAATTGTCGCCGAGGAACTGGCGCAGGCGATCCTCAAATGCCTTACGATCGTTGAGCAGATCAGCGGAGAGCGCCGGCGGGATAAAGACCGGACTGTTGGTCGCGGTGTTCGCTTTGCGCTGCTCGGTGAAGTCCTTTCTTTGCAGCGAACGGGAGGCTTCCAGCATGCGGGAATAGACCCTGAGCTGTCTCTCGGTCGTGGACTCGCCGATCTGGCCGTCGGCCATATCTTCTTCGATCTCTTTCATTTCTTTGGCGATATCATCGAGACGGCCCAAAACCTGACGAGAATTGCCGAACTCCTTTTCGAGTTCTTCAAGCGACTTGCGAATAGAACCTTGTTCGCCGGCCAGTCGCTCGAGCGTCTGGCGTCCATTCCCCTGCTGCATCTGGTTCGGGTTGTTGCACTGTTGGGTCTGCTGGTTGAGCTGATTCTGCTTCATGCTCAACTGCTCAAGCTTCCCCATATTCTTATCGCAACTTCCGCCTTTGTCGCACTGGCTCTGCTGTTCAAGCGACTCCATCAGGCGCAGCGAAGCTTTGTTCAGGTCGGTCATAGCGGAGCGCTGGTCATTCATGCCGCGCATCCCCTGCTTGTCATCGAAGAACTGCGTGGCCAGTTCCATGCTCTGGGTCGCGCGTTGCATGAGCGACTGGAGTTCCGCGGCGATGAACGGGGATTGCTTCCCCAGTTCCTGGATAGAGTTCTTCAGCCCGTTGCTGGCCGCCGACAGATCCTGCTGTTTTTCCGCCATGTCGCGCAGGATCATCGAATTGGGATCCATCTCCGCCGCCTCCCTGATCAGTTCTTCCTGATTTTTGGAGAGGTAATTGGCGTCATCGATCGCCCGGCGCATCGCCCGCTTGATGGCGTCGCTGTTCTCCCCCTTCATCGCCATTTGTTCCTGCTGCATCTGCGAAAGCATCTGGTGCAGTTTGCTCGACGCCTGCTTCCCCTGGTTTGACGATTCGGATCTGTTCTTCTGCTGGAGCGACTGCGCCATCTGCTGCATATTCCGTTCAGCATCGGTCTTTTCCACGGCGTCGGCAAAACGCTGGGCCTCCGGCGACTGCTCCATCTTCGCCTCCCGCATCGCCTGACGCAACTCGTCAACTTCTTCCTTGAGTTCCTCAAGCCCCTTTTTGACCTCGTCTTCCGCCTTGCTCAATTGTGGAAGTTGATCCTGAGGCGAAGCTTCGGTGTTCTTGTTATTCTGCTCCTGGCGCTGGACCAGATCTTCGGCTTTGCGCACCATCGATTCCATCTTTTGCTCAACCTGCATCTTTTTGAGCAGCGACAATGTCCGGTCAAGCCGTTCCAGCATTTCCTTCTGGGAGAGTTCGTATTTTTTCATCGCGTCGAGCAGTTTCTGGCGATCCATCTGCTTGAGCGCGTCCATCATCTTCTGCTGGGCTTCGCGCATCTCCGGCGTGGCGACTTCCTGGAACAGCTTCTGGATCTGCTCCATCTTTTC
>JAMPYH010000133.1 GCA_023700785.1 Candidatus Zixiibacteriota bacterium | reverse complement strand
GTTTTCTCATTTTACTTTTGGAGACGCGATAAACCTTGTATTATCAATGATATACGCACTCGTTGATCATTCGGGTGGCCTCACCGGCGGGTCGGCGGAAGCGCTCGCATGATCGAATCGTTCTTGGAAACCACACGGGCATCCATATATTATTGAGTATATGGATTGCTCTTGTCGGTATTGACCGAACGGGCAAGAATACTCCAGTCAGCTCATCAATTATCGCGGAGGTTTATCATGGCACTGCGCTTGGGCGACCCAGCGCCAAACTTCACCCAGATCTCGACCCATGGTCCGGTCGATTTCTATGAGTACCTGGGCGATTCATGGGGAGTGCTGTTCTCGCATCCGGCTGATTTTACGCCGGTCTGTACGACCGAACTCGGCATGGCGGCCAAGCTGAAAGCGGAGTTCGACAAACGGAATGTCAAGATGATCGCGTTGTCGGTGGATCCACTGGATTCACACAAGAAGTGGATCGAGGATATCAATGACACGCAACAGGCTCAGGTCAATTATCCGATCCTGGCCGATGCCGACCGCGTGGTCTCACATCTGTACGACATGATCCACCCGAACGCCAGCGAGACCGCGACCGTGCGCTCCGTGTTCGTCGTTGGACCGGACAAAAAGATCAAATTGACGATCACCTACCCGGCGTCCACCGGCCGCAATTTCGACGAGATCCTGCGCGTGATAGATTCGCTGCAGTTAACCGCCAATTACAGTGTGGCGACGCCGGTAAACTGGAAAGAAGGGGACGACTGTGTGATCGCGCCGGCGTTACAGGATCCGGCGGATCTGGCGCAGCGTTTTCCGAAAGGTTACACGGTCATCCGGCCGTATCTCCGCATGACGCCGCAGCCGAACAAGTAAGCAGATGATCATTCAGCAGATCACCGACCCCAAGCTGGCGCATTTCGCGTATCTGCTGGGGTGTCAGCAGACCGGCAAAGCGATCCTGATCGATCCGCAAAGGGATATTGATCGCTACCAGAAACATGCGGCAGCCGCGTCGCTGACCATCGTCGCGGTTGCCGACACGCATATCCATGCCGACTATCTGTCGGGATTGCGGCAATTCGCGGAATTGCCGGGAGTGATGATCTATGCCTCCGGTGAAGGGGGCGATGAATGGCAATATGAATGGCTGGCGGGAAGTTCATGTCCGTATCGACTTCTCAAAAACGGTGATAACATAACAGTGGGGAGCATTCGACTGGATGTTCGCCATACTCCCGGCCACACGCCGGAACACCTTACATACCTGGTGACCGATCTCGTGCGGAATCCGGATCAGCCGCTCGGGTTGATAAGCGGGGATTTTGTCTTTGCCGGCGATGTGGGCCGCCCCGACCTGTTGGAGCGAGCGGCGCGCCAGCAAGGGACGATGGAGAGTTCGGCCAAGGCTTTGTACGAGTCGCTCAAACTGTTCAAGCATCTTTCACCGGAGCTTTTGCTTTGGCCGGGACATGGAGCCGGCAGCGCGTGCGGAAAATCACTCGGCGCGGTGCCGATATCAACGGTCGGTTATGAGCTTGCGGCCAACCCGTCGATCAGAGCGTCTCGCGATCAGGATGAGTTCCTCGATTACATTGTGAGCGGCCAGCCGGAACCCCCGGCGTACTTCGCTCGCATGAAAACAGAAAATCGCGAAGGTCCGGCTTTACTGAAGTCGCTTCCTGAACCGAAAGCGATCACGGTCGGCGAGATCGATCTGCTGATCAAGACTAAAGGGATGGCGCTGGTCGATACTCGTCCATGGGATCAGTATCGCGCCGGGCATCTCCCCGGAGCGTTGTTTGTCCCCTTTGATCGATCCTTCACCACGACCATAGGATCTTATGTCCTTCCCAGCGAGAAGATCTGTCTGGTTATCGATCCGGACAGTGTGAAGGATGCGGTAGTCGATTGTATCCGCATTGGGCTGGATCAGGTTACATCGTATCTGTCGCCGGATTCGCTGAGTAAGTATGTCGCCAGCGGAGGGCAAGTCCAGAGAGCCAACGGAATCACGATGGCGGAACTGGCGGGACAGCTCGACCGTCCTGATATTTTCCTGCTGGATGTTCGACGTGAGGTGGAGCTTGCCGAGACCGGCGAGATAGAAGGGGCCTACAATATCGCGCACCTTCAGTTGCTCCTTCGTTATGAGGAACTGCCGCGCGGCAAGCATATCCATCTCTATTGCCGGGGAGTCGATCGTTCCCGTCAGGCGTACGGATTTCTTGAGCGACAGGGCTATACAGTGACGCATGTCGAGGGAGGGATCGCCGCCTGGCAGGAGTCGCGTCGGTTACTTGTCCCACACGCCATGTCTCGCCAACAGGCGCAGCGTTGACTCGCCGGAGTTCACCGTTGCATCGCGAGTCGGCTCGTAAAATACTCTTCTTCATCTGCCTGGTCTTAACCACTCTCCCGTGGATCGGCCCCGCGACCGCGCTTAGTATCGGCGTGCTGTTCAGTTTGCTTCTGGGGAATCCGTGGCGGCAGAAAATCTCGGATTATAGCAAGACTCTTCTCCAGATATCCGTGGTCGGGCTCGGATTTGGCCTCAGCATTGGCGAGGTGATAGATACCGGCAAAACATCGATCGTGATCAGCGTGGTCGGGATTCTCTTTACCTTACTTGTCGGCTATCTTTTGGGGCGATGGTTCAAGACTGAGCGAAACACGTCCACACTTATCTCATTTGGAACAGCGATCTGCGGCGGCAGCGCGATCGCGGCGATGGCGCCGGTTATAAAGGCGAAGAACGATCAGACGGCAGTCGCGCTGGCGACAGTTTTTACGCTCAACGCCGCAGCGTTACTGCTTTTTCCGACAATCGGACATCTGCTGCAACTTGACCAGGCGACTTTTGGCGCCTGGGCCGGTCTCGCGATACATGATACCAGCAGTGTTGTCGGCGCGGCATCGGCATATGGGAGTCAAGCGCTGGCGGTTGGTACTACTGTCAAACTGACAAGAGCGATCTGGATCATGCCGTTTGTACTCGGCGCGGCCTGGATGACACGATCAGGACAGAAATTCAATTTCCCATATTTCATCCTCGGGTTTGTCGCGGCATCAATTGTTAGCTCTTCGGTTCCGCAATTGAGTGATATGTGGGAGACAACAGCCAAAATCGCTAAACAAGCGCTGGTAGTCACTCTGTTCCTGATCGGGACCGGACTCAGTCGGGAGGTTCTGCGGACAGTCGGTATTCGACCGTTTCTTCAGGGAGTCAGTTTGTGGTTGATGGTCGGGTCGCTTACTCTTCTGGTGCTGACGAGTGTCGGGCTCTTTTAGGGCACCAGGATCAGGAAGTCACCGGATCTGACAGGTGGAGAGAGGTCAAGCGCGACCATATGCCTGCGGTCAGACAGATCACAGATTTCCGTTGCTCTATCGGTGGTTCACTCCTTTACTTATGAACATAACCAAAGGAGTCCGTGATGAACCGCCTTCGCGCCCCCCTGCTGATACTTTTGCTCGCGGTTGCCGCACCTTCGCACGGAGCCGCGACCTTGCCGGCCTGCATTGAACATAATATCTCACTGCGCGTTGATCCGTCCACCCAAACAGGCGAGATCGAAGATCACGGATCGATGGTTTGCGGCGCCGGGTGGAATCTGCTTTATCTCGCGGATAGCGCTACGATCAGATCATTTACAATCAACGGCAAACCGGTGGAGTACACACTCCTCCCGGATGGGAACGAGGCAAGGCTGACCTCTGAATTGCGGGGAGCGTTGGAAGGCGTTGAGCTGCGAAGGAATGCCGCGCTGGTTCTGTTCAAGGCGGACGCGAATGACACAGTCGCGTTTCAGATCTCTTTTGTCGCTCGATTTGATGATCCGGTGGAGAATGTTCGGTTCTCACGGGAGAAGGTGGGGAATGAGGTCACAGGAACGATAGTGACACAGGGTGCTTACCTGAGCTCAGCGGCCTGCTTTTATCCGCAAGGAACGGAGAGCATGGCCCGTTTTTCGCTCATGTCCGATATCCCTTCTCGATGGACCGCCATTGCCGATGGCAACCCGATTTCTTCAGAGGTCAAGGGAGATCGCCGCATACAGCGCTTTGAGAACCCGTTCCGCTCGGACGGATACGTTTTTATGGCGGCGCCTTACGTGGTCAAGACGACGTCGGTTGACAGCATTGTCGTAGCGACCTATTTCTTTGAGGAAGACAGCTCGCTGTGCGACAAGTATCTGACTGCGACGGCTGATTATATCCGCATGTACCAGGAACTGATCGGGCCGTATCCGTTCAGACAGTTCACGGTCGCCGAGAATTTCTTCCCGACCGGCTACGGCATGCCGGGCTGGACATTGCTCGGCCAATCGGTGCTTCGTTTGCCGTTTATCATCACCTCATCGCTGGGGCATGAAGTCCTTCATAACTGGTGGGGGAACTCAGTTTATGTCGATTACGCGCGCGGAAACTGGTGCGAGGCGGCGGCGGTGTATGGCGCCGATTATCGATACAAACTGCTTTCGTCACCCGACGCCGCGCGAGACTATCGCAAGGATATTCTCAAAGAGTACTTGAGCTACGTGAACGACGGCAACGATTTCCCGATCCGCACGTTTACGTCGCGCTCCAGCGCCGAGACTCGCACGATCGGCTATAACAAAGGGATGATGCTGTTTCACCTGATCGAACAGCAGATCGGCAGTGAACCGTTCTTTGATGCCTGGAAGCGGATCTATCGGGAGCATCGTGGCAAGGCTATCTCGTGGGAGGAGTGGATAGAGATGTTCGAAAGAACCAGCGGGATCAAGCTTGGCTTTATAATTCCGGAATGGATCGATAGGGCCGGTGCCCCACAGATTGGGTTGGAGATCATCGGTGTTAAGCTGGACACGGTTGCCGGCAGAAAAGTGGTCAGCGGTCAACTGACCCAGTCTTCGGACAACCTTTATCGGTTGACAGTGCCGGTTGTCGCTGAAGGAACCGGTGTGAGCGAAAGCAGCATGGTGACACTTACGACTGGAGAAACGGCGTTTGAGTTCTCTGTCCCTGACGCGGCGACCGCTATCGCGGTCGATCCCGAGTATCACCTATTCCGGCGACTTTACGCGGAAGAGGTTGAGCCGATCATCTCCGCCGTTTTGGGTGTGGAGAACAAGACATTGATATCGTCTCTTTCGGACACACCATCCAACGAAGCGTTTGCGGGTTTTGGAGCGGCGTTGACCGAGGACTCGGCGAAAGTGATGACCGACGGGCAGATCGCCGGCGTTCCCCGTGACCATGCGCCGATTCTGTTGAATCCAGCAAAGCTGCCGGATTTTCTTGACGGTCATGTTCAAGTGATCCAGGATTCAGTGATCATCTCCGGCCAGGCTCATCCGCTGAGCGGGAATACCTTTGTACTGGCGGGACAAAATTGGATTGGCTTCGCGAAATGTCTGGTAGTCCTGACAGGCGATCCCGGATCGCTTCCGCGGCTGGGCCAGTTGGTGCCGCATTATGGCAAATACTCGTATTTGGTCTTTGCCGGCACCAAGAATATCGCCAAGGGGCAGTGGTCGGTAACGAACTCGCCGCTTCGCAAGGCGCTGCCGTAAGTTTCTGGCGCGCAAGGCAAACCATGAGCAGAGTATTCTCGACCGACCACGCATGCACAACGATCCCTGCGCCTACATCGAACGGCGGTTTCGCAAACTTTCTGTCGAAATCTCATTTCGAGCGGACGATATTTATCAAGAAGTTATTGTATATTCCGGAGTTCCGCTCATTAATAGCGGAGTGCGTTTGACCATCAGCTCCTGTGGGAAAGGGAGGGTGAAAAGATCATGTCTCCGATCATTTACAGTTTAGGCGGTCTGCTGATCGGCGCGATCATCGCGTGGCTGATAGCATCGCAGCGGACAAAATCGAAATCAGATCAGGCGATCGCCGACTCGGAAAAACGAGCCGCGATCGCTGAAGGAAAAGCCGGCACTCTTGAGGCGACACTCCAAGAGTTTCGCGCGCAATCCGAGGCACGGAGCCAGAAAGCGGCGGACGATTTTGAAAAGCTGAGAGAACGGCTTTCAACCGAAGAGCGAGAACGGGTCAAGGCTGAGACCGAACGGCGGGAAGCACTGACTCGCCTTGAGGAGGAAAAAGCGCTCTTGGCGGATGCCCGCAGCAAACTTTCCGATGCGTTCAAGGCGCTCGCCAGCGAGACCTTGACCACCAACAGCCAGCAGTTTCTGCAATTGGCCAAACAGGCGCTGGATACGGTCGTCTCCGAGGCCAAAGGCGATCTGGGGAAACGGGAGGAAGCGATCAGCGGTTTGGTCAAGCCACTGACGGAGTCGCTCAAGACGTTCGATCAACATGTTCGTACACTGGAAACAACCCGACAACAAGCGTACACCAGTCTCGAGGAACATCTCAAGACGCTTTCGTCCGCGCAGCAGCAGCTTCAACGGGAGACAGGGAATCTGGTGACCGCCCTGCGGACTCCTTCGGTAAGAGGGCGATGGGGAGAAATGACTTTGCGCCGGGTGGTGGAACTAGCAGGAATGTCCGAGCACTGCGATTTCGCCGAGCAGGTCAGTGTGACGGGCGAGGACGGACGATATCGTCCCGATTTAGTCGTGCATCTGCCGTCGGATCGAGTGGTAGTCGTTGACTCCAAAGTACCGCTGGAAGCATATCTCAACGCTTTGTCCGCGGAAACGGACGAGCAAAGACAGAGTCTGTTGCTCAGTCACGCGCGACAGGTGCGCAATCATATGGTCAGCCTGGGAAACAAGTCGTATTGGACGCAATTCGCGCAGACACCGGAGTTTGTGGTCATGTTCATACCGGGCGAGTCCTTTTTCGCTGAGGCGGCCCATTATGATATCAGCCTGATCGAAGACGGCATGCAGATGAAAGTAGTGCCGGCGACACCAACGACCCTGATCGCGTTACTTCGCGCGGTTGCCTACGGCTGGCGTCAGGAGCAGATCGCCGAGAGCGCGCAGGCGATCAGCGAATTAGGCAAGCAACTTTATGAACGGATGCGAACCCTGGCGGAACACCTGGACAAAGTCGGCGACGGCCTGGAAAAGGCAAATAGCGCCTACAGCAAAGCGGTTTCATCGCTCGAGTCGCGCGTGTTGCCGGCGGCGCGGCGCTTTAAGGAGCTGGGCGTGGGGACAGGGGACGACATCCCGCAATTGAGTCCGATTGACATTGTACCGCGACGGGTGACGATGCCGGAACTGCCGTTATCTGATCAGTCTGAAAACTAATAAACTAATACGCTTCGACGTTCATCAACCCTACCGGTCAGGGACAATCGTGGTGGCCGCAGATCGACTCACAGCCGATCTCGCCGCAACCTGAGCGGGGTCGTGCCAAACCGTGCTTTTTCTCCATTCGCGAAATAGACAGCTCCAAAGAATGCTTTGACGGCACCTGCGGCGCGCCAAGCTTTGCCGGGGCGGAGCGCC
>JAMPYH010000132.1 GCA_023700785.1 Candidatus Zixiibacteriota bacterium | reverse complement strand
TAGATGGCCGAACAAAAGAAAACTGACGCTGCAGTCGCTCAACCGGTAAAGACGGTCACGTTGACCCTTGATGGCCGGCAGGTGACCGTTCCGAAAGCAACCACTGTGCTGGAAGCGTCGCTGTGCATCGGCATCCATATCCCGACTTTTTGCTGGCACCCCAAACTGAAACCGGTTGGCGCCTGCCGCATGTGCTATGTCGAGATAGAGAAGTTCCCGAAACTCCAGGTTTCCTGCGCCACAGAATGCACCGATGGGATGATCGTCCACACTGACTCCAATCAAGTGAAACAAGGACGCAAGGCGGTCATCGAGTTTCTCTTGATCAATCATCCGCTGGACTGTCCGACCTGCGACAAGGGAGGGGAATGCGATCTCCAGAATCTGACATTCGCCCACGGCTACGATGACAGCCGCTTTGATTTTGTGAAGCGCCGCCATATCACCGACGGGGTTGCTTCGACATTTGATGATGTCCGGATAGGGCCAGAGATCATTCTCAATCGTAATCGCTGTATTCTCTGCTACAAATGCGTCCGGTCGAATAAGGAGGCATTTGGTGAATTCGATCTCGGCGCGTATGAACGCGGCAATCATACCGAGATCCACGCCGCCCCCGGTGAGCAGGTGGACAATCCTTTCTCCGGCAACCTGGTTGAGATCTGCCCCGTCGGCGCGCTGACCAATACGGACTGGCGCTATAAGATCCGCGTGTGGCTGACCCGACAAGTTCCGTCGATCGATCCTTTTGATTCGTCAGGCACTAATACGCTGCTATACCGCGACCCGCACAAGGATAAGATCTACCGGACCACGTCGCGCCGGAACGACTTGATCGATGATGGCTGGCTAGCCGACGTGACCCGCTACGGTTACCAGATCGCGCAGTCGCCGGACCGGTTGCAGACGCCTCTCATTAAGAAGGACGGAAAGCAGGTTCCCGCCACGTGGGATGAAGCCCTGGCCATTATTGGAAAGCGGATGAAGGAGATCGGCGACAGCAAAGGGAATGTTTGTATCGGCGGCCTGATCGGACCTCAGCTCGATTGCGCGACCCAGTACAGTTTCTCCAAGTTCATGCGGACGGTTGTCGGCTCGAACAATATAGACTTCCGCATTGATTACAAAAATCTCGGCGTGCCGAAATACGCAGCGTATGCCGTGCTCGCTACCCGGCCATTCTCGATCGCTGAGATCGATACATCCGATGTGATCTTTGTGCTTGGTTCAGATCTGGTCAAAGAGCATCCGAATGAGTACTTGAGAGTTCGCAAGGCTTCCAATTTCCATGGGTCGAAGATCTACACCGCGAACTCCTTCGGCGTCAAATCGGCTGACGTCGCCAACTTGGAGCTGATCTACCAACCGGGGACTGAAGAAGTCTTTGTTAATGGACTTTGCCTGGCGGCCATAGAAGAGAAAGTCGCGGTCGCTCCAGATGCCGCCACATTGGCAAGCAAGATAGCGCCGTCAACCCTTGGCGAGTGCGCCGCGATCTGCGGAGTCACGTCTGCCGATCTGAGATCTCTCGCCAAATCTCTGGCAACCGGCAAAAAGATCTCCGTTCTGGTTGGCGAGCAGATAAGCCAGTCGCGCGAGCGATCAGCTATAGCCGCGGCGCTCTGCAATTTGAATCGGTTGCTCGGCCTGGATGATCGCGGCCAGATCGCGATCCTTGCCAGATATGCCAACTCCCGAGGGGCCGAGAAAGCCGGACTTCAGCCCGAGCCGCATCCGGCGATCAAAAAGGAGCTATCCGCGCTCTGGAACACTTTCCCCGATGCCGCCCCACATGGAACTGAAGGCATGCTGGAGCAGGTCTCGAAGGGAGATCTGAGCGGTATGGTGGTCCTCGGCGCGAATCCGGTGATGATGTACCCCGACCGCAAGTTCGCGGAAGACGCGCTGGAGAAACTCGAATTTCTGGTGGTGGCGGATATTTTTGAGACTGATACAACCACCCTGGCGGATGTTGTTCTTCCTCTCGCGAGCTGGACCGAGTATGCCGCGGATTACGTCAATCTTGAAGGCCGCGTACAGCGAGCCGAGCGCGTGATCAAGCCGCAGTACGCTGCCAAACCCGGACACGAGGTGATCGCATCGATGGCGCAGGCGATGGGGCAAAAGCTGTTCAACTCGGACAGCCAGCGAGAGTCGGAGCTTCGGCGCTTGCTTTCCATCGACACGACCGTGCCGTGGCCGTCAGAATGGATGGAAGTAAGACCGACGCCAATTGCTCCCGATAAAGAATATCCATTCGTTTTGGTAACTGGCGATGACCCACATCACCGGGGATACCTCACCGAAAAGTCACAATCTCTGGCGGCGTTTAGTTCCGAAGCCTACGCTGAGATATCGGCGGAAGTCGCCGAGCAGCTCGGCGTATTGGATGGTGACTCCATGAGGATCGAATCGAGACAAGGTAAGGCGGTGCTGCCGGTGCGGGTCTCGCCATGGATGGATGGTGACGTGGTATTTGTGCCGAGAAACTTCTCGGCCACTCAAATAAACGCTCTGGTTGACCGCAAGGCCAGGGTTGATCGCGTGAAACTGCAGAAAGCGACTCGCTGATCGTTATGCTTGAGATAGCGCTATACTCATCGATCAAGGTTATCGTGGTGGTGGTTGCCATCCTGACCGGGTGCGCGTACGCTACATACATGGAGCGGAAAGTGGTCGCGATCATGCAGCACCGTATCGGGCCGTCGTACGCCGGGCCGTGGGGCCTGCTGCAACCGTTGGCTGACGCCATCAAGATGGCGTTCAAAGAAGATATCGTCCCGGATAACGTCGAGCGAATAACATACGCGCTGGCGCCGATCCTGGCATTCATACCGTCGCTGCTCTCATTCGCCGTGGTACCATTTTCCGCCGACTTCTCATTGGTCGGCAGGGAGATCACCGGTGTGATCTCCGACCTTAACATCGGGATCCTCTGGATCTTCGCGGTGACCTCGCTTGGGGTGTATGGCATCATCCTGGCGGGATGGTCCTCCGGTTCCAAGTATTCACTGCTTGGCGGGATCCGTTCGTCTGCCCAGATGATCTCGTATGAGATCAGCTACGGGCTTTCCATCGTCGGTGTGATCCTGATCGCTAATACGCTCTCGATGCGGGAGCTTGTTGAACAGCAGGGGACGATCCTTGACTGGTATGTCTGGAAACAGCCGCTGGGCTTCCTGTTGTATCTTATTTGCGCCATTGCCGAGACCAACCGCGCTCCGTTCGACCTTCCCGAGGCTGAATCTGAGTTGGTCGCGGGGTATCACACTGAGTATTCTTCCTTCCGCTTCGGGATGTTTTTTGTCGGCGAGTATGCCAACATGTTGGCGGTGTCGGCGGTTGGCACAACGCTGTTCTTTGGCGGATGGCAAGCCCCCTGGGGAGCATTCCCGGCGCAGCTTTCGATAATCTGGTTCTTGATAAAGGTGTTCCTGTTCATGTTCTTCTATATCTGGCTAAGGGCGACTTTCCCGCGTTTCAGATATGATCAGTTAATGGATTTCGGCTGGAAGATCCTCTTCCCGCTGGCGGTATTAAATGTCCTGGTAACGGGAGCGATCGTGCTCTTTTGAGCGACAGGGCAGAGTGACTACGTAAGGCAGAGGTTTGACGATATGAAGGACATACTTAAAGCTATCGGCAATGTGTTTCTCAGGATGCCCAAGGGATTCTGGGTGACCTTGAAGCATGTCTTCAAGAAGCCCGTGACGCTGGACTATCCACGCAAGAAAAAGCCGATGGCGGAACGGTATCGCGGTCTGCATTATCTCGAGAGATACGATGACGGCACGGAGCGATGTGTTTGTTGCGGACTCTGTGCCGCCGCCTGCCCGGCCGACGCGATCTATATGGAGCCGGAGGAGACTGAATCCGGCGAACGCAAGGCCAAAGTGTACGAGATCAACCTGTTGCGCTGCATCTTCTGCGGGTTCTGCGAAGAAGCCTGCCCCGAGGAAGCGATCTTTCTCGGCCAGGAGTACGAGTTCTCAAATTACGACCGGAACTCGTTCATCTGGACCAAGCAGGATATGCTGGTGCCGTTCCCTCGCAAGGACAATCCGTTCAAACGGATGATCCGCCGAGTGCGAAAAGTCTATGGAGTGCCGAACGCGACGCGATGACACTTGATACCGTCATATTCTTCATCTCAGCCGTGGTAGCGGTCTTTGGCGCCACGATGATGATCTCACAGCGCAACCCGGTGGCGTCCGTGCTGTACATGATCCTCTCGCTGGTGGCGCAGGCGGTCATCTATATCCAGCTCTCCGCGCTCTTTGTCGGCGCGATGCTGGTGATCGTCTATGCCGGGGCGATCATGGTCCTGTTCCTGTTTGTCATCATGCTGCTCAACCTGCGCGGGAGCGAGGACCTCGGAGCACACTCGTCGCCGATCAGCAAAGTGACCAAATATGTTGTCTCGATCCTCCTGTTTGTGGAGTTTGTCTTTGTCATCAAATCAGTCATTATCGGGTCGCCGGTCGCCGGCCTGCTCACGACCACACCCCCGGTGGATGACTTTGGCTCGGTGAAGTCGGTCTCGATGCTTCTTTTTACCAAGTATCTCTATCCATTTGAATTGACCGGCATTTTGCTGTTGATAGCGGTGGTTGGCGCAGTGGTGATCGCCCGTCGGGACAAAGCGGACGATGTGGAAGACACACACTCTTCAACCGGTACTGAGCCCGCCAAGACTGACGAGGTTGTAACCAAATGACCGTACCGATCTCAGCTTATCTTACGCTTGCGGCGGTCCTGTTCGGGATCGGCACCATTGGCGTGCTGATGTCGCGCAATATCATCATTCTGTTCATGTGTATCGAACTGATGCTTAACTCGGCGAATCTCGCGCTGATAGCATTCTCGAGAGCGCTCAATATGATGGACGGCCATGTCATGGTGTTTCTAGTCCTGACAGTCGCCGCCGCCGAAGCGGCCGTCGGCCTCGCGATGATCATCACCATTTTCCGCAACCGGGAAACGATCAATATCGACCGGTACAGCATGATGAAGTGGTAGGGAAGGAATATGGCTGATTATCTCTACCTGATACCGCTTCTACCGTTGATCGGATTCCTGATCAACGGTCTGCTGATCGGCCGTTTGCCCAAGCCGGTGATCTCGCTGGTTGGCTGCGGGTCGATCGGGCTGTCATTGGTGCTGTCGCTGTTCGCCTTTTTTGAGCTAAGGTCACTCCCCGAAGCTTCGCGCCTGATAGAACAGGTGCTCTTCACCTGGGTGCCGGCGGGAAGTTTTCATGTCAATATTGCCTACCTGCTTGACCCGCTTTCGGCGGTGATGATCCTGGTCGTGACCGGTGTCGGCTTCCTGATCCATGTCTATTCAGTCGGCTATATGGCCCATGATCCCGGCTATGGCCGCTATTTCGCGTACCTGAATCTCTTTACTTTTTCGATGCTGACGCTGGTGCTGGCTGATAACTATTTGCTGATGTTTGTCGGCTGGGAGGGTGTCGGCCTCTGTTCGTATCTGTTGATCGGATTCTGGTTCGAGAAGCAATCGGCTTCTGATGCCGGCAAGAAAGCGTTCATTGTCAATCGCATCGGCGACTTTGGTTTCCTGCTGGGGATGTTCATCATCTTCTGGCAGGTCGGGTCGCTTGACTTTACGGTCGTAATGGCGAGCGCCCCGACCGCGTTTGTCGCTGGTGGCGGACTCATCACCGCGGCCTGTTTATTGATGTTTGTCGGCGCGACCGGCAAATCCGCTCAAATACCGTTGTATGTCTGGCTCCCTGACGCGATGGAAGGCCCTACGCCTGTCTCCGCGCTGATCCATGCCGCCACCATGGTAACTGCCGGTGTCTATATGATCGCTCGTTCCAGCGCGCTCTTTATTATGGCCCCCGATGCCCTGATGGTCGTAGCTATCGTCGGCGCGGCAACCGCGCTTTTCGCGGCGACGATCGGTCTGGTGCAAAACGACATCAAGCGAGTGCTGGCCTATTCAACCGTCAGTCAACTTGGCTATATGTTCCTTGCCTGCGGCGTAGCCGCGTTTTCGGCGGGCATTTTCCACTTGATGACACACGCCTTCTTTAAGGCGCTCCTGTTCCTTGGTGCCGGGTCGGTCATCCACGCGATGTCGAATGAGCAGGATATTCGGAAGATGGGCGGACTCAAGAAGCACCTTCCGATCACCTATTGGACATTCCTGCTCGCCTGTCTGGCTATCGCGGGTATTCCCGGATTTTCCGGTTTCTTCTCGAAAGATGAGATCCTCTGGAAGGCGCTTTCATCGAATCATGGCCATTTGTTACTCTACGTCGTTGGCCTGGTGACCGCGCTGCTCACCGCGTTCTATATGTTCCGGCTGCTCTATCTGACCTTTCATGGGAATGAACGGATGGATGAGCACACCAAGCATCACCTGCATGAATCGCCCAAAATGATGACGGTACCATTGATGGTGCTGGCGGTCTTGTCGGTCATTGGCGGCTATGTCGGGATGCCTCACGTGCTCGGCGCGACCAACTACTTTGAGCATTGGCTGGCGCCCATCATGGCGTCGGAGACCGGACACGGGGGAGAGGCCGCGACAGATCTTCACATGTCCGGCGCCGGAAACACGACGCTTGAGCTTGGACTTATGTTCCTGGCGGTAGCGCTGATCGTCTGCGCGATCCTCTACGCCCGGCACCTGTACTTAAACAAGCCTGAGATCGCGACCCGCTTGCGTGAAAGATTCAGCGGACTGCACACGGTCCTCTATAACAAGTATTTCGTCGACGAGATCTATGGCGCGGTGATCGTCCGCCCGCTTATTTACGGCTCGGTGTTTCTCTGGAAAGTTGTGGACGTGGTCATGATCGACGGTCTCGCCAATGGGTTTGCCCGGGTGGGGCAGGATATGGCGGAATTGTTCAAGTATGCCCAGTCAGGACGGGTGCGCGGCTACGCGACTGTCTTTGTCGCGGGCGTTGTGGTCCTGGTCGGTTACCTGGTGATGAGATAGATTATGGACTGGCTGTCAATAGTTACATTCTTCCCGATGGTCGGCGTTCTGTTGTTGATGCTGGTACCGTCAAGCCAACACCACACGATCAAGCTGGTCAGCCTGCTGGTCGCGATCGCCACGATGCTGGTGTCGTTCTACATCGGCTATTTCTTTGATCCGATCGCGTCAGGGATGCAGTTCGAAGTGGATCTCCCGTGGGTGAAGTCGCTTGGGATCGGCTACCATATGGGGATCGATGGAATATCCCTGCTGCTGATCCTCTTAACGACTATCCTGACAGTTCTCTGCATTCTCTCCTCATGGAAATCGATCACCACCAGCGTTAAAGGTTACTACATATCGATGCTGGTGTTGACAACCGGCATGCTCGGAGTCTTCTGCGCGCTCGATCTCTTTTTGTTCTATGTCTTTTGGGAAGTGATGCTGATCCCGATGTACTTCATCATTGGGTTATGGGGGGGACCGCGCAGAGTCTATGCCGCGATCAAGTTTGTGCTGTTCACGATGT
>JAMPYH010000131.1 GCA_023700785.1 Candidatus Zixiibacteriota bacterium | reverse complement strand
GTGGTTTCCGGATTCGTCCGGCATCGCCGCAATGGCAAACGCCAGCAGCGCCCCAACTCCTAAACCAACTACGAGGCCGATCGGCAATGAGTTGAACTTTTTCGCGACAAAGCCGATGATGATCCCCGCGATCACGCCTTTGATAGTCGAGCCAATCACGATCCCGGTGATCATTGGGGCGGCTTCCGGTGTGAAAAGCGCGGTGAGGCCGTCAAGACAGCCGAGGATCGCGCCAAAGATCAAGCCGAGCAACGGTTTGGACATGAGATAACTCCTTCTGATATTGTTTCTTCGATTCTCTCTTCACACTACTGTTACCCGTCGCGCGGAGGTCCTTTAGACCCGCAGGAAGAAAAATACCAGGTACCGCACAATTAAATAGCCGGCCAGGATAAGCAAAATCACTTTGTTGCGGGCGGCCCAGCGGGTCGCGACTTCCCACAGTCGCTCCCTGTAGGCATCCACCGGCTCGTCGTCCAGGTATCTGACCAGATCGCGTGCGAGCGATTCCGCCGATTGATACCTCGACTCTCTTGACTGACTCATGCACCGAAGGCAGATCGCTTCGATTCGTCGGGAGATTTCGCGGTTAAATTGACGCGGGTGGATCAGTTCGCCGGCAGGTGAAAATGACGGGTGCCTTTCGGTGAGCAAATAATAGAGTACCGCGCCCAGCGAATAAATATCGGACCGTTGATCGACCGATTCACCATCGCCGGAAGCCTGCTCCGGCGACATGTATGCCGGAGTTCCCATGATCTCTCCAGAAGCGGTTTTTTCGAGATTGGCGGTCGGAGCTTGAGCGGACGTCGGTGTTTGGTTCTCTGCTTTGTGTGCATGGGCTACAGCCAGGCCGAAATCCATGACCAGGACTTCGCCGAATGAACCAACCATGATATTGGATGGCTTAAGATCCCGGTGCAGGATCGACCGCGAGTGCACAAACGCGACAGCATCGACTATCCGCTGGAAGAGCCGGATCAGGTCCGGGACAGACAGATGCCGCTCGCGAAAGCGCGCCAGGGTCACCCCCTCGACATATTTCATTATATAGAAGACCCGTCCGTCGGGAAGCAGACCGACATCATGGATCGGGACGATAGCCGGATGCTCCAGTCGCGCGATCACTTTGGCCTCACGGATCATCCGATGCGCCATCTGGCCGGAACTATCCGGCACCGTCAGGACTTTGAGCGCGACCTTGCGGTCGAGTTCGCCATCCAATACCAGATAGACTGACCCCATTCCGCCTGAGGCGATCTTCTCGATCATCCGGTATTTTGTTCCGCTCAGGTCGGGTTCTTCGACCAGGGATCGCAACCGTTCCAGCTTTTTGTCGGAGAGGTCGGTCACGTCAGTTTTATCCCCAAAACGGCGAGCACTTCCTCGCGATACTCTTCTTCTGTGGCGGTCAACTCGGCAATCGTCTCCAGAACTGTCTGTCTGAATTGCCTGCGCGCCCAGGCGAGATAATTGGTGACAGTCTCTATACTGAGCGCGAATTGTTCGCCAAGCTGCGCATAAGTAAGGGAAGCATCGTCTCCGAGGTCGTACCTCTCGAAGAGCGCGAAATTGATCTCTTTCTCCTGCTCCACGCAAGTCGCTTTGAACTTGTGTATAGAGAGCACCAGGATACTTCGCACCCACTCCTGATCAAACAGTCGATCCGGGCGCTCCGTCGCCGACGCCGTAAGGCGATTCAGTTCGGAATCCGCCGAGGCGAAGTCGAGCGACAAGTGTTCGATATCTCCGCCGCGCTTGAGCCGATCCGAAGACTGCCGTTCTTTAAGGATAAAGCGATCAAGGCAGATCCTCAGATAAGTTCTAAAGCGAGCGATGGATGGGTCGAAATCGGCGAGGTATTGTTTTTCGAACGCTGTCAGAAAGAATGACTGGATAGCGTCTTGCGCTTGTTCCGGATCAAGTTTCCAGCGGATTCGGGTGTACTTGTAGGACGGCCGCCAATAGACCGCGATAAGCGCGTTCCAGCTTCTGCGGCGAGTTTCCGCGTCCGCATTGCGTAGCCCCTTCACCGCGCTGAACCGGGTGGTCGGAAAGTGTGAATTCGGTTCGCTTGTCACGCTGAATTGGTCCGCGGAATGGCGCTGCTGGTTATGGATTCTGCTCTTTGATACCAACTGAACATACGATCGATCACTTCAAATGTCAAAAGGCGGCAAGAGGAGGCCGCGGTATCGGTCTGCGCTTCGGTACTCACAAGGATCTAACACGTGACAGCCCAGACCTTGCATCGCAGTAACTTGGACTGAGGCACAGACCGCGATCGCGGGGATGTGACCCGGTTGTGATTGAGCCGCCCCGGAACCGGTTATATAGTGGTCGCAATACCTGTATGTCAGGGAACCGGAGCCGCCGTTTGGCGATTATGAAGGGGAAACATTCCTTCCTTTGGACCGTATATCTTTTCTCTGTCTGGTGGTCCGGGCAAAGTCCGACAGAGTAAGAATATAGAAACATAAGAAGCGTAACTTTGAGGTTTTGTGTGAAGCAGCTATCCCTGGTCAGATCGATCATTCTCCTCTCATCCGCCGCGTTACTCGGGCTTGCCGGTTGTTCCGGCAATCAGGCCGCGGGTGGATTCACCCCGCCGCCCATGCCGGTAGAGACCGCGACGGTTACGGCGAGTACGGTAGTCGATCGATTTGAGGCGGTCGGCACGATCCAGGCGATCGACGCGGTGACAATCGTCTCCGAGATCGACGCGCTGGCGATGGATATCCCCTTTCACGAGGGTGCGCATATTCGCAAGGGACAGCTGATCGCGCAACTGGACGACTCGCAATTAAAAGCGGAGCTCGCGCGAGCCGAGGCGCTCCGCGAACAACAGTTAGTGACTTACGAGCGCATAAAATCTCTTTCCGACCGCGGCGCGGTCGCTCCGCAGGAGCATGACAACGCTCTGGCGAATCTCAAAGTGGCCGAGGCAAATGTCGCATACGCCAAGGCGCGTCTCGAGAAGACCCGCATTTGCGCGCCGTTTGACGGCGTAGTGGGAGCCCGCAATGTCAGCCCGGGCGCGTTCCTTCGCGCCGGTACATCGATCACCAACATCGCGCAATTATCGGAGCTCAAAGTCTCTTTCGCCGCGCCGGAGCGATTCTATTCGCTGCTAAAGTACAAAGCGGTGGTCGAAGTTTCCACTACGGCCTATCCCGGGGAAAAGCTGAAAGGGACGATCGAAGTGATCGAGCCGATAGTTGATGCCGCCACGCGCAGCGCCCGGATCATCGCGCATGTTGACAATCCAGGTCTTCGTTTCCGTCCCGGAATGTCCGCCAATATCGCGGCGGTACTGAGTTCGCGTGAGAACGCGTTGGTAGTGCCGGATGAAGCGATCTTTGCCGAAGGAGACCAAATGCTGGTCTTTGTGGTAAAGCCGGATAGCACGGTCACGCGGACGCAGGTTCAGATCGGGAGCCGCCAGCCGGAATCTGTCGAGATCCTCGCCGGTCTCGAAGCCGGGCAGACTGTGGTCAGCGCGGGGCACCAGAAATTGTTTGAAGGGGCCAAGGTGATGCCGATCCCGCAGCAGGCGACTCAGGCGGTGGCGATGCAGGGAGGCGCTCAGTGAAGTTATCCGAGATATCGATCCAGCGGCCGGTACTGGCGCTGGTTTTCAGCCTGATCATCATTTTGCTCGGTGCGGTGGCGTTCAGCCGTTTGCCGGTTCGAGAATATCCCGATATCGACCCGCCGATCGTCTCGATCTCGACATTCTATCGCGGCGCCAGCCCGAATGTCATCGAGACCGAGATCACCGACGTGCTCGAAGAGCAGCTTTCCACGGTCGAAGGGGTCAAAACCCTGACGTCGTCGAGCCAGGAGCAGGGGTCGATCATCACGATCGAGTTTGAACTTGGCCGCGATGTCAACGAGGCCGCCAACGATGTTCGCGATCGAGTATCGCGTGTGCGCGGTTTGCTTCCACGCGAAGCGGATGATCCGATCGTGGAAAAGGTAGATGTCAACGCCCAGCCGATCGTCTGGCTGGCGCTTTCAAGTACCCGTCACTCGAATCTGGAACTAACCGATGTCGCCGACCGGATCATGAAAGACCGGATCCAGCGTTTGCCGGGGGTCGCCTCGGTTTTCCTCGGCGGCGAGCGACGTTATGCCATGCGCGTCTGGCTGGATGCCCAGCGGATGGCCGCGCGCGGATTGACCGCCAGCGATGTTGAAAACGCCATTCGACGCGAGAACGCCGAGATTCCGGCCGGACGAGTCGAAGGTGAGGGGAGAGAGTTTTCGGTCCGTACGCGAGGCGAATTGGTCACTCCTGAAGGCTTCTCCGCCATTATAGTCAAGCAAACCGGCGATGAGACGGTTCGTCTGGGTGATGTCGCCCAGGTGGAGCTTGGCGCCGAGGATGAGCGGACCGAAGTGCGCTATAACGGCCAGCCGGCGATCGGCCTGGGGATCATCAAACAGCAGAAGGCCAGTACCATTGATGTCGGCGACGTCGTCGTCGCCGCTCTGCCCGATCTGGCCAAACTGCTGCCGGATGGGATGACGCTTGAGGTCGCGTACAACTCCGCGACGTTTATCCAGGATTCCATCGACGAAGTGGCCGAAACGCTGCTTATCGCGTTTTTGCTGGTGGTCTTTGTCATTCTCCTTTTTCTCAAGAGTTTTCGCGCGACCATCATTCCGACCTTCGCCATACCGGCGTCGATCATCGGCGCGTTCGCGCTCGCCTATTTCTTTGGCTTTACCATCAACATCCTGACCCTGCTGGCGCTGGTGCTGGCGATCGGTCTGGTGGTGGATGACGCTATCGTCGTGCTCGAAAACGTCTATCGCCACATGGAGATGGGGAAGAACCGGCGGCAGGCGGCGATCGATGGTTCCAGGGAGATCGGTTTCGCGGTGATGGCGACCACTATCACGCTAGTCGCCGTCTTTGTGCCGCTCGCGTTTCTCGAAGGGAATGTCGGCCGCTTGTTCAACGAGTTTGGCCTGACTGTGGCGGTCGCGGTGCTGATCTCCGGCTTTGTCGCGCTGACTTTAACGCCGATGCTCTGCTCGCGTATGTTGCTCCCGCTGCATACCGGCAGGCAGAACTTCGCCTCGCGGACATTCGATCGTTTCTTTGATTGGCTCGATAGATTTTATCGCGGCACGCTCGAATGGGTGATCGACCACAAGGTGTTCTCGGTCGCGGGCGCGCTGTTGCTGGTGGTCCTTGGCGCCGCCTTGCTCCGCTTTATTCCGTCGGAGTTGGTGCCGACCGAAGACCGTGGAGTCGCGTTTGGTATCGTGTTGGCGCCCGAAGGCGCCACCCTTGAATACACCGACCGCTATATGCGGCAGGTTGAAGATAACCTGATGGCGCTGCCGGAGCGCGACGGTCTTTTCACCGCCACCGGTCTCGGCTTCGGCGGTCCGGGTCGAGTAACCAACGGATTTGTCTTTCTCGAGCTAAAACCGCGCGACGAACGTCAGCGAACGCAGCAGGAGATCGTCGGCGAGATGTTTCCGCGTTTGCTCGGCATCCCCGGCGTGCTGGCGTTCCTGATCAACCCGCCGTCGCTGGGGCAAGGGTTTGAGTCGCCCGTGCAGTATGTGCTCCAGGCGAATAGTTATGAGGAACTTCAGCAGGCGGTCGGGATCATGATGGGAAAGGCCCAGCAACTCGGCTATCTCATCAATCTGGATACCGACCTCCGCCTCAACAAGCCGCAGCTTGATATTACCATCGACCGCGAACGCGCCGCCGGCCTTGGCGTCTCGGTGACCGATATCGGCACCACGCTCGAGACCTATCTTGGTGGACGTGTAGTGACCAATTTTAAGCGGGCCGCCAAGCAGTACGATGTGATCACGCAGCTTCGTCCGGCCGATCGCGCCACGCCGGAAACGATCGAAGAACTGTACCTGCGGGGGAATGGCGGGCTGGTGCAGTTGGCGAATGTGGTCAATATCAAGGAGACGGTCGCGCCGAAAGAACTGAACCACTTCAACCGTGTTCGCTCCGCGACGATCTCCGCCAATATCGCTCCGGGAGTAAGTCTCGGGCAGGCGCTGGATGACCTCGACTTGATAGCCGCGACCGACCTGCCGGCGGGAGTCAAGACCGCATTATCAGGGCAATCACGCGAGTACCGCGATTCGAGCTCGGCGCTTTACTTCCTCTTCCTGTTCGCGGTGGTCTTTATCTTCCTGGTGCTGGCGGCGCAGTTTGAGAGCTTTATCCATCCGCTGACCATCCTGCTTTCGGTTCCGCTGGCGGTGGTAGGCGCGCTGATATCGCTCTTCGCGTTTGGCCAGACCATTAATATCTATTCGCAGATCGGTTTGATCATGTTGATCGGTCTGGTGACCAAAAACTCGATCCTGATAGTCGAATACGCCAACCAGCTTCGCGAATCGGGGAAGAGTCTGCGTGACGCTATCGTAACCGGCGCGGCGATACGGCTCCGGCCGATCCTGATGACTTCGTTCGCCACCATCTTTGGCGTACTGCCGATCGCTATCGGCCTGGGGGCAGGCGGAGAAGCTCGTCAGCCGCTGGGAATAGCGGTGGTAGGCGGGATGTTGTTCTCAACTTTTCTGACGCTGGTGCTGGTGCCGGTCGTCTATCTGTTGCTTGCTCGCTTCACGTCTGAGGCGAAAGTCCCGGCGCATGAGACGAGCAGAGAACGGACGTCCGAAGTGCCCATGACCGGAACACCCGGTTACGTATCCGAGTAGGTTCGATCTCCCGTAAATAGAAAAGCCCCGCTTGATAGCGGGGCTATTTTTGTTTCTGATTCGCGGACAGGGATCAGTATTTCACACCGCAACCGTAGGGGGCGCTCGCTTTGGTCGCGACCGGCTTGCCGGCCATCGCGGCGTCCAGCGCGAGCTGGACATAATTCTGCGCGGCCTTGATGTCGTCCGGGTTGGCCGACGGTTTGTCATCGATCGCGCCGGCGTAGATCAACGTCCCTTCGGGATCGATAACGAACATGTGCGGCGTGGTCTTCGCG
Organism: Candidatus Zixiibacteriota bacterium; assembly: GCA_023700785.1. Lineage (GTDB taxonomy): Bacteria > Zixibacteria > MSB-5A5 > GN15 > FEB-12 > FEB-12. The sequence continues at coordinate 511 of JAMPYH010000131.1, read as the reverse complement.
CCGTACATCCGGCCGACCGCGCCGTCACCGTCGATCAAATAGCTCGACGCGGCATGCGCTTCCTTGGTGATCCGCTCGGTCAGGTCTTTTCCCTCAAAATGTCCCTGCTTCCCTTTGGCCGACGAACAGATCGACAGCCAGACCACTTCCTTTTTGGCGAAGGTCGCCTGCAAGGTCTGCATGTTCTTCGAGCCGTAATGTTTCTTCACGAACGGGCAGTCAAAATTGACCCATTCCAGCACGACGAATTTCCCCTTGTAATCGGAGAGGGAGACAGTCTTACCGGCAACATCGGTCAGGGTAAAATTCGGGGCAGGCTGGTCAACCACCGCGGCGACCTTCGGCGCCTCGGTCTTGGCGGCGTCATCGGCGATGACCCAGCTGCCGATCAATACAACTCCCAAAGCGATCAAGAGATACTTCTTCATGCGGACTCCTTCTTGTGGCGCTCATCACGAGTGGTCACCTGCCTGGATGATGAGCGTGTGCCAGGCTGGTTGTTTATTTGTTG
>JAMPYH010000130.1 GCA_023700785.1 Candidatus Zixiibacteriota bacterium | reverse complement strand
TGCCGCCGGAAGTGACCCGTTTTTCTAACTCATTGAAGCGTGTGCGGAATTTTTTAAGGGCCGAACGAAGTGCGGTCTCCGGCTCGATATCCAGTTTGCGCGCCAGCGACGCAATAGCGAACAGCAGATCCCCGATCTCATCGGCCACACGCTGCTTATCGCGGTTAGTCGCATCAAGTTCCGCACGAAGTTCCGCAAGCTCCTCGGCGATCTTCTCAAAAACCTCTTCGGATCGCTTCCAGTCGAACCCGACACCGCCCGCTTTCTCTCCGATACGAAACGCCATCGTCAGCGCGGGCATCGACGGCGGAATACCGCCCAGCACCGAATCTTTTTCCCCCGACGATGTTTTGATCTGCTCCCATTGGTCGCGTACCTGTTGCGGATCAAGATCTTTCCGCTCGCCGAAGACATGCGGGTGACGGTTCACCAATTTGGTGACTACATCGGAGAGCGCGTCATGAATCGTGAACTCCCCCCGCTCGGCGGCAAGTTGCGCGTGGAAAACCAATTGCACGGCCAGATCGCCAAGTTCTTCGCGCAACGCCGGATATTGCTTCCGCTCGATCGCGTCAACCACTTCGTACGATTCTTCTATCAGGTACGGCAGCAGCGATTCATGGGTCTGCTTGCGATCCCAGTTACACCCCTCGGGAGAGCGGAGTATCGCCAGCAGTTTGACCAGGCGCTCAAACGGGCTGAGCGCGGGATCCTCTATTTGTTTAAGTAGTTTGGACATAGCACGGTCGCACCTGGATTAACGGGTTGTGGTTCAGTCGCATAGGCTGGGTCGGGGAGCCGGATTGGCCGCTTGACATCGGGTCTAAATCACGCTATTGTAGGCGCTTATGACCGGCGTTCCGTCGCTCCGGTCGGCCAATATAAGGCAGTGAAAAAGAATGAGCAACAGCAACGACAGTAAAGAAAAGAAGTCTTCAGCATACGATCCCGCCGAAGTAGAAGACCGCATCTACGCCGCCTGGCTCGCCGCGCGCCATTTCCATGGCGACCCGAAGTCGGCCAAGCCATCCTACTCGGTTGTGATCCCGCCGCCGAATGTGACCGATGTCCTGCATATCGGACATGGGCTGAACAATACCATTCAGGATATTCTCGTCCGCCGTCACCGGATGGCCGGCTTTGAGGCTGAGTGGCTCCCCGGCGCCGATCATGCCGGTATCGCCACACAGGTGATAGTCGAAAAGCAATTAGCCAAAGAAGGACTGACCCGCCGCGAACTGGGTCGAGACAAGTTCGTCGAACGTACCCGCGGCTGGGCCTACCGCAATAAGGATATCATTCTCTCGCAACTGCGGAAGATGGGGTGCTCCTGCGACTGGGAGCGGACACGTTTTACACTCGACGAGGGGCTCTCCGAGGCGGTCGCGACCGTATTTAAGCATCTGTATGATAAAGGCTGGATCTACCGCGGTCACCGGATAGTCAACTGGTGCCCGTCGTGCAAGACCTCGCTCTCCGACGACGAAGTTGAGCACAAGGAGTTTGACTCCTCGCTCTGGTATATCCGCTATAAGATCAAGGGCTCGGATGAATATCTGACGGTCGCCACCACTCGTCCGGAAACGATGCTTGGCGATACCGCGCTGGCGGTCTCCCCCAAAGATCCGCGCTACAAAAAGTACGTCGGCAAGACGGTCATCCTGCCGATCATCGAGCGGGAGATCCCGATCGTGGCGGACGCATATGTTGATCCGGAGTTCGGGACCGGCGTGGTGAAGGTCACTCCGGCGCATGATCCGAACGATTTTGAGATCGGCAAGCGGCATGACCTTCAGGAGATCAATATCCTGAACACCGACGGCACGCTCAACGAAAACGCCGACCGCTACAAAGGACTGGATCGTTTCGAAGGACGCAAGCGGCTGGTTGATGATCTGACCAAGAGGAACTTCCTCGAGAAGTCGGAGAAATACAAACTCTCCGCCGGCACGTGCTACCGGTGTCACAGTATCGTCGAGCCGTATCTGTCGGATCAATGGTTCGTGAAGATGGATCAGCTCGCCGCGCCGGCGATCGAAGCGGTGAAGTCGGGCAAACTCCATTTCCATCCGGATTACTGGTCAAAGACCTACCTCCATTGGATGGAAAACATCCGCGACTGGTGCATCTCCCGACAACTCTGGTGGGGACATCGCATCCCGGTCTGGTACGCTCCCGACGGCACTATGTTCGTATCGGTCGGCCGTCCCACGCAGGAGCAGGCGAAGGGGTACGATCCGGAAACGCTGGTGCAGGATACCGATGTGCTGGATACCTGGTTTTCGTCATGGCTCTGGCCGTTCTCGACGTTCGGCTGGCCGGAGAAAACACCGGAGTTGGAGAAGTTCTATCCGACCAAGGTGTTGGTGACCGCGTCGGAGATCATTTTCCTCTGGGTGGCGCGCATGGTGATGGCCGGATACGAATTCAAAGGCGAGACACCGTTCACGGATGTCTATATCCATGGCACCGTCCGCGACGCCAACGGCATCAAGATGTCGAAATCGCTCGGCAACGGGATCGACCCGCTTGAAGTGATCGACAAATATGGCGCGGATTCGCTCCGGATATCCCTGATGTTGGCGACACCCGACGGCCAGGATCCCTGGCTCGGGCGGAACGCGTTCGAGACCGGACGGAATTTCGTCAACAAGGTCTATCAAGTGTCGCGCTTTGTCATGGGGCGCCTCTGCGGCCAGCCGCCGGTGCTCGACACGGTCAACCGTGACGATCTGGTCATATTTGATAAATGGATCCTCTCGCGGCTTGAAAGCACGATCGAGGCTGTGGACAAGGCGTTCGCCGAATACCGCCTCAATGCCGCCGCCAAGACGCTTTACAATTTTGTCTGGGATGATTACTGCTCATGGTATATCGAGTTGATCAAGCCGGATCAGCAAGGTGTGGCGATCCGCGAAGGCTCGCTTAATGTCGCGACCTACGTGCTGAATCAGATCCTGAAACTGCTTCACCCGTTTGTGCCGTTTGTCACCGAGGAGATCTATCTGCAGTTGACCAACGGCGCGATCGAGAAAGGGAACACGCTCACGTTTGGTCCCTGGCCGAAAGCGGCAGGAAAGTATCGGGATGAAGCGCTGGAGTCGCTGCTTCGCCAGATACAGGAAGTGGTGATCGCGGTTCGCTCGGTGCGGGCGGAACTGAATGTCCCGCCGGGGAAAAAGTCCGACCTGCACGTCCGGGTGAACGACCCGGCGTTCGGTACGCTGCTCGAAAACCATATCGAGTATTTCCGGTCGCTCGCGCGCGTGGAGAATCTCATCGTCGGCACCGACGTGAAAAAGCCGCAGCTATCGGCCTCGGCGGTCATCTCCGGCGCGGAGATCTTTATCCCGCTTTCCGGACTGATCGATCTCGAAGCTGAGAAGACGCGGCTCCAGAAAGATCTGGAGAATTTGCGCGGCGCGCTGGAGAAAGTCTCCAAAAAACTGGCGAACGCTGACTTCCTCGCGAACTGCCCGAAAGAGATCATCGACAAAGAGAAGGCGAAGAAGGAAGACTACCAGGAACGGATCTTCAAGCTCAATCGGAACCTGGAACAGATATTGGGGTGGTAGAGATCTCGACCTACTGGCCTGGCGGCGTCAAACGACGCCGCTTTTTTTTGCGCCTGGTTTTATGCTATAACTATTACGGGCAGTTTGGCAAGGTCGGCTTTGGCGTGACGGTCAGGTAGGCGATCATCAGCGAAAGGTCGGACAGATCGATGGTGCTCAGAGCGTTGACATTCGCTTCGTCAAGGCACTGCAGGACCGGCTTGGGTGTCACGGTGAGATACGATATCAACAGGGAGAGATCGGACAGATCCGGACCTTCGGCTACACTCTTATTGACATTACCGGTGGAACCGATACAACAACTTGGCGGAGCGCCGGGCATGATATTGAGTAAGACCGAAAAGTCGTTAGTTGTTTGATTGGCGGTGGCGATATCCGGGTGACCGTTGGCGTCGAAGTCGGCAGTACAGAGCGCACGCGGACCTCCCCCCACCGGATAGGAACCGCCCGACAGGTAAATGCCTCCGCTCTTCATCAACATTCCAACCTGAGTTCCGACAGTGGCCAGGTCGTTGTCGCCATCATCATCGAAATCGTCCGCGACCACTGCCAAAGGACTTCCATTATTCACAAATGCAGACGGACTACCGAGGAAGACGCCCCCGCCCATATTGCGGAGTATTGAGATTGAACTCGACGAGCTATTGGCCGCGGCGAGGTCCTGATCGCTGTCGCCATCGTAGTCGAACGCGATGACTCCCCTGGGACCATTTTCTGTCAGCAGCGAAAAATAGGGCGCAAAAGTCCCGTCCCCATTGTTCAGGTACACGAGCAAAGCGTTTCCCGATATCCAGGTCGCGGCAAGGTCGAGATCGGTGTCGTTGTCGGCATGAAACGCGCAGATGGCGCCGATATCCGACGCGGTCGCGGCCGGGGTTCCCGGAGTAAATGTTCCGTTCCCCGCTCCCAGCAGTAATTGAATGTTCGAACCCGCCTGCGACGAGATCACCAGATCAAGATTGGTGTCGTTGTTCATGTCCGCGGAGATGATCCAGGTCGGCGCCTCCGGCATCGCATAGGTCAGTCCCGGAGAGAACGCGCCGTTCCCCGCGTTGACATAGAGATTAACGCTGTTGCCGAACGCCGTTACCATGGCGATATCCGGATCGTTATCTTTGTCAAAATCTCCGAGACAGATCGACTGCGCGCCTGGCCCGACATTGAAAGTACCGGGTGCCGCGAAGGTACCATCGCCGTTGTTCTTCGCGATCCCGATTGTTCCGTTGCCTACATTGAGCATCGCCAGATCGATATCGCCATCCTTGTCAATGTCGCCGCATTCGATGTCCATCGTCCCGGCGAACGCTCCGGCGGAATAGGATACCGCCGTCTCAAACAGGTCGCAAGCATCGCCCGCACCGTCGTTGTCTGAGTCCTGCTGGTTGCTATTCGGCAGATACGGGCAATTGTCCACCAGATTGGGATGCCCATCCTGGTCCGCGTCCGGCGCGGCGATCTTGAGTACAAGGATGTCCACGCCACCACCTGGCGTGAGCGATGTTGACGGAAAATCTGTCGAGGTAGTCGAGCCGGCTATGAAAGCGGCGCCAACGCTGTCGACCGCGATACATGCTCCCTGATCCTCGCCATTCCCGCCAAGATATGAACTATAGACGATCCCTGAGCCATTGGCTTCGATCATCACGGCGATCGCGTCCCTCCCTGGTTGATCCGAATGATAAGAGTCGCGCTCAAAGAAATCGGTGGCATACGTGGATCCAGTCATGTAGGTCAGTCCCAGTTTGTCGACTGCCACTCCTGAAAGAAACGTGGAATCCGAGCCGCCCAGATAGGTGCTGTAGACTGTCGCTGTTCCCAACGAGGTCAGTCGTGTGACAAAGCCATCGTATTCGCCGACGTGATCTCCCTGAAGAGGATTGTTCAGCGGGAAATTCGACGAGAGAGTCGCGCCGACCACGATCGCATCATCGTAATAGACGGCGATATCATTGGCGAAATCGATATTGCCTCCTCCCAGGTATGTACTATAACTCAGGCTATTACCGGCCACTGAAAGCTTGGTAACCACCGCATCCGCGGCGCCGGAGAACGGTAACGCCAGCGGGGAACGTGGATAATCGGTTGACCAGGTGTACCCGCTGACAAACGCGTTATCCGCGTAACTTACCGCAATCGCCCGTCCCTCGTCGTAATCGCTCCCGCCAAGATAGGTACTATAGACAAGCGCGTTGCCGGTCGTGGACACCTTGCTGACAAAAACGTCCCAGTCTGGAGGATTGATCATGATCGGATTCAAGACCGGATAATTGCCCGAATTGGTAGTGCCGGTGACATACGCGTAGCCAACGCTGTCGATATCGATGCCGAACCCAAAATCTCGTTCCGAACCCCCCAGAGTTATGCTGTACATGAGGCTGTTTCCATTCGCGGACAGCTTGGTGATAAAGCAGTTTGCCAGGGGACTATTTGGCAGGAAAGCATTAAGCAGGGGGAAATCCGGCGACCAGGTAGTACCGGTGATATACGCGTTGCCGGCACTATCGACAACAAGGTCGTTTCCATAGTCGTCAAGTCCTCCTCCCAAAAACGTGCTATAAAGAATGGAGGCGCCGTTCGGCGAGAACTTCGAGACGACGACATCAAAGGCTGTGCCGTTCTGCGTCGAATCAAACGGACCAACGATTGGAAAATCGGCAGATCTCGTGAAGCCGACAACATACGCGTTCCCCGATCGGTCAACATCGGTCCCCCAGGCTTGATCTTCATTCCCGCCGCCGTAACTGAAATGGTAGGAAAGGGAGATCGTCGATGGACTGTTCTCGCTCTGTACAACTCCGGCGGCCGAAGTCTCCCCTGTGGGAAGAATGCCGGCAAACTCCCTTTCACCAAGTGGTGTGGAGACTACCGTATTGTTGCCTGCCGCTGAGACCGACGACGCGCCGTGGTAGGCGATCCGCACCTGTTGTAACATCGCTTCTGACTTGCCGGTCAGTGAATACGTCAGCCGGTTCCCGTCGGCGCGGAATGTCGCGTCAACTCCAGGATAGATCTCATGATATGTGACGGCCGCGTAATTACGCACATCGACGCGCCACTTCGACGGATCATCCCCCAGGAAGTAATTATGCCGAAACGGAAGTTGGTCCTGCCCGGATACTTTCGCCTGAGGATTCGCTCCGGCATATTCAGCCTTTACCAACGCCGTGACCACGCGCTCAAGCTCCTCCCCCGGTCTGCCGGCGCCAATAACGCGTCGTCCCTCACGTGTCGCCCGCGAGGCATTGTCACCTTCCGCGGGAACACTCTTGGAGAACTGGTACCAGATGCCGCCACGGGTGAACCACATCGTTGCGTCCGCCGCCGACGCGCGAAAGAGGATCGAATCGGGCCATTGACCGGCATTCTCGATGAAATAGATCGACGCGGCGTTAGATTTGTCGGAAGCGCGGACTGCCAGAGACATGAAGCAGGTCAGAACGGACAGTGTCAGCAAACAGCAGATCGAACTGCGCATGATCCCTCCGAATCAGTATTCCGGATAAGACGGTTTTCTGGCGGCGAACCGGGCGGGGATTGCTGGGAGAATAAACAAGGTGGGTATTGGAACCGGTATCCGCCGATCGGCCCATGCAAGTCGAAACGCTATAATGTACTAAAAATGTCCATAAAGTCAAGCCGAATGGTGGTTGTGGTGTGCTTCGGCGGCGATATCGCACTACTGGTCTTGATCGAGTCACGTAGGGCAGGATCCCTGACCCGTCAGGGGCAGAGTGATCCTGCCATTGCAACTCTACAAACTGCCAAGCAAGGAGTGGAGTGTCAATGTTGAAGAGACTCACCATAACCCACTGCAGGCAGTGGGGCACCGAATCACATGAAGCCACGGCAGGCAGTCACGTAGGGCAGGATCCCTGACCCGTCAGGGGCAGAGTGATCCTGCCATTGCAACTCTACAAACTGCCAAGCAAGGAGTGGAGTGTCAATGTTGAAGAGACTCACC
>JAMPYH010000129.1 GCA_023700785.1 Candidatus Zixiibacteriota bacterium | reverse complement strand
GTCGGGATGACCGACAAATGTCACGCCAAAGAGATCCCAAGCCTCGCGCTCCATCCAATTGGCGCCATTCCAGACCGCGGTCACGCTTGACAATTCAGGCTTGTCAGCTGGTAAGAATACTTTGAGGAAGAATCGATAGTTGTGTTGAAGTGAGAACAGGTTATAGACAACTTCAAAGCGGCCATACTGGGTCTCGTTCTCGTCGCCGAGCCAGTCAACCACAGTGATGTCAGCGAGCAGATCGAACTTCAGATCGTCCTGGTCGTGCAGCGCATGACAAAGATCCAAAATTGACTCGGCCTTGACCGCAAAGGATTGCTGGTCGCGGAAGTTCTCCTCGCGAAGGATAGCGTCACCAAACTGGGTACTCAGAAACTCACGAACTCGCTGCCGTATATCCATACACTAGTTCCAAAATTCACAAGCCGAGCAACTGCTCGAATCGCCGGCGCCAAAGCGGACGGCTCTTAAACCGCCTTGCGGCCCCACTCCTCTCGACTGTCTTTCACGGATTCCTTTTCAACCTTGTCGAAAAGCTTGAGGATCCCATCCATAAGTTGTTCCGGTCGCGGAGGACACCCAGGGACGTACACATCAACCGGGATAATGCGATCTACTCCCTGCACGATCGCGTAGTTGTTGAACACGCCGCCGCAGGACGCGCATGCCCCCATCGATATCACCCATTTGGGGTTGGGCATCTGCTCATACAGCGTTTTTACCACCGGCGCCATTTTGACCGACACCCGCCCTGCCACGATCATCAGGTCCGCCTGGCGCGGCGACGGCCGCATCACTTCCATCCCGAAACGGGACAGATCGAAGTGCGCCGCGAATGTTGAGATCATCTCAATGGCGCAACAAGCCAACCCGAACCCAAGCGGCCACATCGAGCGCTTGTGCGCCCAGTTGACCATCTTGTCCAGTGAAGTCAATATGATTGAATCGGGAATTTTCTCTTCTAATCCCATTTCAGGGCACCTCGACCAAGTTCGTAGATCCAGCCGATCAATACTAGTGATACGAACACGACGATCGCGATAAAGCCGAAACCGCCAAGGTCACGCGCGACCACCGCCCACGGTAACAGGAAAATAACCTCGATATCGAACAGGATAAACGAGATAGCCACCATGAAGAACTTGACAGGAATAGGGTCACGGGTCGTGCCGACAGGATCAATGCCGCATTCGTAAGGTTGGCCCTTCTTTCCCAGCCGAGTCCGCTTCCCCAAAAGAATCGACGCACCAGCCATTACAGCCGCCAGAATGGCCGCGAAAAGCACAAGAAACAGAATAGGATAGTATGTCTCGAACATTGCGGCGACGTCTTCCCTTCCGAAACCCTACAAAATTGCGACTACTTTACCTAAAGTCTCCGGCAAAGTCAACAGGTAATTTGGTCGGAATAGCCCAAGTTCGTATCATAGACTAACTTGCCGGAAGCCTCTTGGTAACCAATTATACCTCTGTTCTTCAAAGGGTTATAACCAGACACGAAACAGGATAGTTCCTGTCCTTTTGTCCTCGGCTTGTACCGAAAATCACATTGTTATGGTATTAATTAGTTTTCGAAAGAGACCGAAAAGCCGTTAAAAAACGGGGCAGCGCCGGCAACCCAGCGAACCGCATCGGCGTCATAAAATCCGTATGCCTTTGAGGCACCTGAGATTCGAGCGGATCTCCGGCTCAAATCTATATCGAGGTACCCGCCACCCAGAGTTCGATACTGGGGATCATCAATCTGTTTGTAATCCGGCTGACCAATCCAATGACTGGCAATCCCGCGGCTGGCACAGAAAGCGGATACAAGGTGGGCATGGTAGGGGTACTCCGAAAGCAGCCCAAAGACCATTATGTAATGATCAAAATTGGCGATCAGGACGAACTTGCACGCGAGCGGGGCGGTGCTGCCTGAAGCAGTACCCTCAGACAGGAAGATCGCCTCGGTAGTGATATTCGAAGGGAGGGAGTTTTCGTTCAAACCGCGATCCTTATATGATTCGAGAATATCCAGCATTTTCCCTGTTTCCACGCCTCGACTCGATAGATCCCCGGTTCGGTCGGGTTAAACTGAAGCTCACGCCCAACCGCTTCGATCAGTTTTCTGCCATTGCCGATCATCCGGATCTGCGCGGGCGACGGGAGTTCAACCCGCAAAACCGCGTCTTTGAAGTCGTTCAGCCTCCCTCCCGCAACCACTCTTTCCGCTCCGGATCGGCCGGTGAACTGGAAATCGACGGGGTCACCCCATCGGATATGCGCGCCAAATACGCGACAGTCGCGGATCGCGTCGTAAACCTGTTTTTTCGCGGCGGCGAAGTCAGCAGACATCGGTTCCGGCAAGATGAGGTAGGTGCGCAATGACCGGAAGTGCACTTTGTAAGGAAATATCTCGACCGTGAACGGACCCACTTTGATCGGGAACGCATGCGCGTCCACTGACGCGACGCCGACTATCTTCCTGGTCCGGTTGACCGCATCCCAGCGGGCAAGTGTCTTGACGTCCGGACCGATCATCGATTTGCGCGGCGAGAAGGCCATTACCAGCTTGTTTCTCGGGGTAAGCCGCTCCATCCACTCCGACATCTGATTCCACAACTCGATGCCAGTGTAGCCGTCGACATTCCAATCAGTCCACGGAAACGGCGGATATTGCCCCTTCCGATCCCGAACTTCGTCAGGGTGCGCGATAATACCGATGGCATTGTCTCTGCCCGAATCCCTGACATACTCAGCGGACGAAAGATCTTTGCCATATACGCGCGGAGTATCAAAAACCATGTAGTGATTGTTATCGTCGAGGTCATTATGCTCGTAGCCGACCAGGGCAAGCAGTTTGCCATGAAAACCTTCCTTGCCGGCATCGAGATTATTCAAGTTCATGTGGTCGGTAAACAGGATGAAATCAAGTCCCGCCCGTTCGCCGATGGCGGACACTTCTTCGAGGGACTTGGTGCCGTCGGACTCCGTCGTATGCACATGGATCGCCCCGGCGTAATGATACCAGTCGCCCACTTTTTTACCCATGCGTCACCCTGCTCGTATGGGGGACTTTACGGAAAATAACCAGCCCGATGGCGATCATGACGGCAAGAGAAAGCACGCCCAGCTTGTATGGGAGATGTTCGGCTTGTACCTGATCCAGCATAAATGTTTTAACAGCCCACTGTCCGAGTGGGTTCTCTGGTTGAAAAAGATAGATGATGACCGTCCAGATCACCGGTCCGATCACCGCCGCGGTGCGTCCGGAGAGGGCGAAAATGCCGAAGAATCGCCCCAGTTCTTCGCGCGGCACCAACTCAGCAAGCATCGGACGTGATGTCGTCCAAAGTCCACCGAGCAGGATACCGACCAGCGAACCAAGCACCCATATCACCGGCATGCTGTCGGTGAACACAAAGAGAACCAGCGCGATCACCCACCCCGACATAATAATGTTCAGCAGATCTTTTAGCGACCACTTTTGCGCGATCTTTCCTATCGCGAATGACCCGATCACGGCTGAGATCGTCGAGATGATCAAAAACGTGGTGATCTGCTCGTCCGGCAGGCCGAGGACGATCGAACAATAGAGTCCAATATTGAGGATCACGGTAAAGACCGCGTCCTCGAAAAAATAATCAGCGATCAAAAAACGAAGCACACCGGGATAGCGACGCGTATTCCGAAGCGCGCTCCAGACATCCCGATACGCCCGGCCAAAAGTGATCCGCTCGGGTCGATGGGCGGGTCGTTCGCGAACGAACAAAAACAACGGAATCGAGAAGAGAAAAAAGAGCACCGCGGTCGGCAGAAACGCGCCGGATTTGCCGGAACCGGATAGGAAAGGGATCTCCAGACCGTACAGCGAGCCGGAGACGAACGGCAGCACCAGGAGCATGCCAACAACCGAGCCAACATATCCCATCGCCACTCCCGCGCCGGACACCAACCTCGCCTGCCGGCCATCGGCCACGGAGTACAGCAACGAATTATAGAACGGTTGGGCGGCCTCATACGAGAAATTGGCGAGGATGAACAAAACCACCGTCCCGAGCATAAAGCCGGGCGGAATGACGGCTAACAGCCCCACCGACGCGCAGCATGTCAGCGTAAAAAGAAAGACAAATATCTTCCGCTTAGTGGTATGATCGGAGATCGCGCCCAATGCCGGAAGGACCGCCGCCGCAAACAGCATGGACGCGGCGAACGGGAGATCAAAGTAATGATCCGGATGCCCGAGGTCCTGTACGATGTATCGCTTAAGATAAAGCGACACGATATTCATAGAATAGATGGTATTCGCGAAGTCATAAACCGACCAGGCGAGGATATCCCGTCGCCAGATGGACGCGGTCGGAACGGAGTTCACAACCCAAGCTCGGGTGCGATGGTGAGCATCCCCTCGCGAACCAGTCGCAGGAACTGTTCAAGTTCCAGACCTAGTTCGGAGCATGCCGCCATATTCTCCCGGGTTGCTCCGGCGGCAAAGCGTTTTTCCTTATAGCGTCGAAGCATGAACTCGCTGTCGATGACCGCGAGCTTCTTTTCGGGATGCATCAGCGCGCAGGCGACCAGAAAGCCGGTGGTCGGATCAACGGCGTACAGCGCCCAATCCAGCCGGCTCTTGCACGGGACATGGCCCGGGTGAGCATGGATCGCGTACAGCATCTCTTCAGGGAGAGCATACTCGGCCAGCCATTCCGCGGTCAAATAGGTGTGGTAGTGCTCGTCTTCTTTGGTCTCGTTGTAGTCAAGATCATGTAACAGGCCGGTCATTCCCCACAACTCTACGTCTTCGCCAAAATGCTTGGCCAATCTGCGCATCCCAACTTCGACCGCCAGGATATGTTTGAGCAGATTGTTGACGCCGATCCTGGCGACGACCATCTGATATGCTTGTTCGCGGGTAAGTGTCAGACTCACAACGCCGATAATAAACGTTTCCGGCCGGGGGATGTCAAGGCCGGATGGCAGAGCGCGGCCCCTGCCTTAGTCCGAGAAGTTCCAGTCAAATCCCCAGGTAAAGACCTGCCCGGGAATCTCAAAATCCTCCCGGTTTCGGTAAAACGTATTGAGCACGTTCTGATAGACGAGACGAAAGCGGAAGTTCCCCATTTGGAATGACAACTTGCCGTTGAACACCGGTTCTTCGCCGAGGATATCGCCGCTGTATCCTTCGTACTCGCCGACATACTCCATTTCGCCGTATGCCCAGAAATGGATCCGCTTTGACGGCCAATACAGGTGCAGCTCAGCACCGCCAAAAACAGTGTAATCCGGCTGGTACGGGCGATCTTCCCAGCGACGGTACTCGATCCAATGGTAGCTTCCCCCGCCGATCAGATGAATCAGATCGCCCAGTTGGTGCGCCCTGGTCAGGGTTGCGGTCGCGAAGTTGATGTCCGTGTTGACGGGCGAGAACAGCCATGCGGAATTAGTGGTGATCGAGATAAGTTCGCGATTCCATTCGATCGCATTTTGAATACGGCCGCCGACTACTTCCAACGCCAGGGGTTGACGAACAGAACCAAACTCCAACCTCGCTGAGGCAGTTACCTGGCGTTCCTTCTTCAAGTCTGCGTTACCGGAGTCCGCATAGGCGGATGCAGCGAGCCCATACAGCGAACTTGTCTGGAACGGCAGATACAATTCATGCTGGGTAGGTACCCGTTCCGCGTAGCCGACGGCAAGCTGGATCATTCCTCGTTCTGACTCCGCCAAAACAGTCAGGGAACCGTATGGCGCCGCGCGAAACTCCTCTACGTACCTCGTACCTGCTCGCAAGGCCCATTTGACCGACTGATGCGGCCTGGCGAACAACAGAGAGAAGTCGCCGGCATATCTTTCATATTGTTGATATGCGTTATCATATTCCAACATATCCGCGGCGAGCGATACTTGACGGATACTTCCCGTTGAATACCACTGACGAGACAGATCTACGCCGTGCCCTGTGTAGTTAAACCGCGCCTGGTAAGCGGCGGTCAGATAGGAGCCCTGGCGCAAGTGCCGGTAGCCAATATCTGTTCGGACTGTCTGGCTGTCGTTCTGGATCGAAAAAGTCGTTCGAAGATTTCGGTCGAAGCGGTCTCGATTGACTCGATCCCCTCCGCCATTGGGCCGAACAAATAGCGGTCCCTCCCGGCTGTAGAGGTGGCCGTCGATGCTCAGTCCGACTTTCGTTCCAAAAGGCAAATAGAGATGACCGTCATAAAAGTAGGCGTCTTCAGAGTTCTTCTGTGAGCCAACAATAAAGGCTCCGTCCGCGACCCGATAACCGATCCCCAGATCGAGTTCGCGACCGTCACTGAACTTATTCGAGTAATATCCTCGCGCGTGCGAAAACGCGTAATTTCCCTTATCCAGGAGGAAACCGGATCGCACCTGTTTCGACTCGCGCGTTCGCGGCTGCGTGACCAATGTGGTCACCGCCTGCTCGCCGCCAAAGAGCATTCCCGATGGACCCGGCATGAGATAAACCGCTCCGTCGGTTGACGTCGGTAGATCCTCGATATCTATCAGCCCATCCGGCTCAACCGAGTGCTCGAAGGGATGCAAGGCGAGACCGTGATTTACGTATGACAGCCGATCGCCGGACAGCCCATACGGTTGCACCGTCGTTCGGTTCGGAGTCAGCTGCCAGCGAGTGATCCGATAGCTCGGATTGAACTTGAAATAATCTCCCGCGGTCATGTAATAGGAGCGCCGGAGTTGGTCGCGTTGATCTAGTCTGCCGGAGGCAAAATATCCGATCAGGGTATCATAGACGGAAAGTCGTGGTTTGACCTCACGTTTTGGAGCCTGTTCGCGGGCGCGTTGGAGCCGTTCCTCAAAACTGAGCCTGGCTCTCTCGGCGGCTGAAAGAGAATCAGTTGCAGTGCTGTCTAGTACCACGGTTGAGTCAGACGTAGGAGCCACGACACGCGAAGTATCCGGCACAACAATTTCCTGAGCGACGGCAATGGACAGCCCCGCCAGCGACAGCGCGCAGGCAAGGATAAGTGTCAGGGCGGGACATCTCATGCGGGATTCTCTCGCAGGTACAAAAACCTGGCCGCCGGAAAAAGTAACGGGAAAACGATCATGTTGGAGATCACCGATATCCCGACCCAGGGAAGTCCGGTGAGAAACCGCGGCCAGAAGGGCTGGTAGATCCAGGCATCAACCAGCGTGACCGGTAGATAGAACAGCAGCGTGCAGCCAAGCGCCATGACAGCAAGCGAGCCGATCAGCACAACCCGCGGCATCTTCTTCCATCCGCTCCTGGCGAAAAAATATCCCACCAGCCCGCCAAGCGAGGCACCGGCGATCTGCGCGATCATCACCGGTATTCCCGCGGGACCATAGGGATTAAAGATCGTCCAGAGAGCCATCCCAACCGATCCGACCAACATTCCAGCGAGAGCGCCCCAGAGAAAACCAGCGGTAAACACCAGGAAAAAGATCAGTTTGACATTGGGTAGAAACGCGGTCGCGAGCGCCAAAACGTAGATAAGCGCCGAAAAAAGCGCCACGCGTGTCAGCAGTCGCAGGCTGGTCATCGAATAACAGCCACCTTCACTTTGTTCTCCGCGAGCAGTTC
>JAMPYH010000128.1 GCA_023700785.1 Candidatus Zixiibacteriota bacterium | reverse complement strand
TCACCGACAGCGGCGAGAACTGGTTGTTGGCGGTCAGGTCGCCGGACATTCCCTCAACGTTGATCGGACCAAACGAGTTATTGATCTTCAGGTTGCCGGTATGATTGGTCACTTGAACAACGCCGGAGTTCTGGATCTCGCCGGAGCCTTCGCAACCCTCGACCATGATCTGGCTGTACGCGTTCTCAAGGTCGTACGTTCCGTTGCATTCATTCAGAGTGATATCCGAGTAGGCGTTTTTGATCTTGATCGGGCCGCTGCACCAGTCAATCTCGACCTGCCCCATGGTGTTGCTGATATCCACGCCCCCTCTGACTTTCTCGACCACAACCTGGGCGTAAGTGGAAACGATCCGGATACCGGCGTTAAGTTCCGACACCGTGATATCACCGAAGGACGAGTTCAACGTGACAGGGTTGGTCGCCGGCACGAGAACTTCAAGTTCGGCCGAGACAACGCGGGAATCTGTGCCGGGGTTGTTATTCATCGGCGTAGCGGATTCGACCGTGTACCCGGTCGGGGTCGCCTTTAGTTCGAGCTGGATATCGGAAAGCAACTGTTTCTCTCTGGAGCGGGTGTCCGCGGAGATCTCGACCCGCAGGCGGGCGACGATCTGTCTGGATTGGGTGCCGCTGACATGGACCTCGCCAAGCGAATTGGTGATCTCGATCGGTCGTTTTGGGTTGGTGACGGTAAGCGTGTCCTCGAGCGCTTTCGACGTACCGGAGAGCGACAATAGGCGAATATCGCCGTCACGATCGAGGTCGATGACGATCGGCGGATCGCCTGGTTTGGGCGCTTTTGGCGCAACCACTTTGGTTTTGACGCGCGCGCTCCGCTCAGCCATTTTTTCAGCGTCGCGGGCCATCTTCTCAGCCTGAAGTTCCATTTCCTTCAGTTTCTTTTCATCCAATTTCGGAATGGTGATGATCGTATGTCCAGCATGTTGTTCAATTTGCATGTCCGCCAGCAAGGCGTCAACGTACGCCTCAATGGCATCCTCCAGGGCGCGCGCCTGGCTCAGCCGCTGGAGCACATCCGATTCAAGCAATTCGTCGATATTGGCGAGATCGCGCCTGAAACTGGCGACCAGTTTGAGAATGCGCTTCGGAAAGATCTCATCGGAATCCTCTATGTACTCCTGGATAACGCGAAGCTCGTCGATATGCGCGGCGAGATCCTCGCTGAGCCGTTTCCGGTCGGCGACATAAACACGTCTATCCAGATTGGTGGAGAATAGCTCGAGTTTGACAAGATACTTGGCGATGGTGCGGGAGTCTGATTCCGAAAGATACTCGTGATAATCACGAACCAGGGATTGCAACTCAAACAGGACATCGGCGTATTCGTCGGCGACCTCTTTCGATTCGCGATCGAGGCTGGTCTTTTTCCGGGCACGCTCCTCGAAGTCGGGAGTTGGCGGCATAGTTGTCTGGGCCCCGGCCAGAAGCGGCGCGAGAAGCGCCAGGAGTAATCCAAAAAGGCCGAGTTTCAGATAGCCGAGCGAGTTCTGGTTCATGGTCGTACTACGCAAATCGGTTCCTTATCTTCCGCCATCGCAACGTGAATCCCACGGATGCTCAAGATCGGGCGACGTTAAAAGCTGCGTTACCATCATGGTATCATTACCCATCCGGGGAGTCCGGGTATGGTTGAGGCCGGACTATCCCCTGTGGATTGGTACGAATCCGCGCGATCAAAGTTGCGGCAAGAATGTGTATCCCAGCGCATTACGAGAGAACAACCTGGACGGTTGAGGGATCGGCCGGACTGCCGATACAGTGAATAAGCTTGCATGGAAACGGTCGAAACGGTATTATGATATACCTCACAATAGGTTACGTACCCGGGCGCACGGAAGTATGCCTGTTTGCGGCGACGCTCGGGAGCTATCGACCAAAATCCATCGACAACTGTTAATGGGGACAATTCGGGAATGTGCAGAGTACTGTTCCTGCTGCTACTGCTGCCGGTGGCAACCTACGGCTCACCGGCGCGACCAGATAGAATCACCGCGCACCAGCTTCAGCTGGGGATACCGGATATTGCCGATCGTGGAAACATCGAGCGCGCGAACGTCCAATTCTCCACCGGCGCCAGCGCGGCCGATCTCCGAATCTCGGAGATCCTCTCCCCCGCGCATTTCACCCAGGAAAATCTCTCACTGGCCAGAACGAAAGATAACCAGTGGATCGCGGCATGGCAGGATGAACGGCTCGGATCATTAAAGATATTCCTGCAGAGAATCGACTCGCTCGGAAGCCCCAGCGGCGCCAACCAGTTGATGGCCGGCTCTAATTCAGGCGCGGATCTTGTTGACCCCAAATTGGCGGTGGATACGCTTGGGCGTATCCACCTTTTCTATCGCGATAAAACCAACGGTTTACTTTTCGGCAGCCGCTACACCGGCGCGCTGGCGGTCGATCTCGCGCCGTACCTTGTCAACGACACAACCAACGGCGCGTTCGCGGGGCTGTACGATGTTGACATCTACCCCGACGGGCGGCTGGTAGTTGTCTGGGAGAATTACGATATCAGCGGCAACACGATCAAGATGCGGATCTATTCCAATACGGGCGGTTCTCTCATCGCTCCGGCGACAGTCAATTCCGATCCAGCGACCAACGCGCACTGGGCACCTTCGGTGGCGGTTCAACCCAACAGCGGTTACCTGATCGCGTGGGAGGATTACCGTTCGACCGACGCCGATATTTACGCGCGGCAATATACGGGAGCGGGGGTAGCGGTAGCGTCGGAGTTCACTATCGTGCCGCCGTTGGCCGCGGACTCCGCGCAGTACACACCGCAAATCGTATTCTCGATATCCGCGCAGTACACGATCGGCTGGCTGGATCTTCGAGCAGGGCAGGAAGTATATCTCCAGACTTTCAACCCAACCACCGGGCTGGTGGGCGGGAATGTCCTGGCATCGAGCGGCAACGCTTCGCTGGCAGCATGGGATATTGATCTCGCAATCGCGCCAAATGGGACACTTTTGGTAATCTGGGCAAGTTATGGCGCGGATATATCAATAGTTTCGCGGCGATTCTCAGGCGGTTTGGCGCCGCTGACCGGCATTATTGAGTTGAATACGGGGACAGTCGGACGCCGCTGGGGACCATCGGGAAGATTTTTCAGCGCCAACAAATATGGCGTCGGTTGGATCGAGTTTGTCGGCGAAGACGCGGATATCGCGTTTATGCAATTTGATTCGCTCGGGAACAAGCTGATAGTCCAGGAGCGGACGCTAAACGATGATACGCAGGGGGCTCCGGCAAGCAGTCCGGCGATAGCGGCGGTGGAAGATTGGTATGACCTGGTGCTGTTTGCCGATCGACGGACCGATGCCGGCGATGTTTTCCTTCAGGCGGTCACGCACAACGGCACTCTGCTCGGACCCAATCGAAAATTGAATGTCGATGCCGGGTTCAATCTGCAGTCGGAGCCGTCGATAGCGGCGGGTGATACGCTCAATCTCGCGCTCTGGGTGGATGGCCGCGCGATCAGCGGTGTACCGGGGCAGAGAGTTTTCGGGCGCTTCGTTTCTGATTACGGCGCGTTTCAATCAAGCGAGTTCGCGATATCGGATTCGCTCTCCGGCGACGGCAAAGGAATGCCGAAAGCGGCGATCGGAACCACCGGCAGGACGCTGGTCGGATGGATCGACTACCGTGGAAGTTCGCCGCAGGTCTATGGCCGATGGCTGACCAGTTCCGGCGCGTACGACGGCGCGGAGTTTTTGATCTCGTCGCCGGCGCAGGATAGCCAGATAGTTAAACTGTTCGTTGGGCGAGACGCGCTGAATCGGTTTTACGCCGTCTGGTTTGACAACGGGAGAACATCGCCACGCGCGCGCGGGGTCTGGTTTAACGCGGACAAATCGACCGGCGGGAGTTTTTCCCATAGTTCGACCGTGGTCGGAGCCTCGATCGATGATCTGGCGGCTTCTGTTTCGGATTCCGGAGAGATCGGATCGCTCTGGACGACAGTCGGCACGGTGACCAAGGAATTGTATCTGACAGTCATTGACCGGACGGGCGCGGTCACTCTGCCGGCGACCCTGGTGACCGACAACGCGCTCTCGCGGCCGAGCGAGCCGACCATTGATTTTGACGAGCGCGGATATGTAACCGCAGGTTGGGTTGATCGCCGTTCCGGAGCGCGGCAGATCTACTACCGCATTTATGACGATAGTTATGCCCCGCTCGGGGCGAACCAGGCCTTCTCGGCGACTTCGCCTGAGTACATGCGGTCGCCCTCTGTGGCGGCATCACGTGGACGGCTCTGGGCTGCCTGGGTTGATCCTCGCGCGATCGGCGCGGCAGTTTGGGGAAATGTGATCATCTACCTGCCGACCGACGTGGATAATGACCAATCAGGATTGCCTGGGTCGTTTTATCTGTCCCAGAATTATCCGAACCCGTTCAATCCGTCAACTGAGATCCGGTTTAGCCTGCCCAGGAGATCCGCGATCCGGTTGACCGTCTTTAATCTGCTCGGGCAGGAAGTAACGACTTTGACTGACGGCGAATACGCGGCGGGAGAATATCGGGTGAGATGGAATGGACAGGATACGAGCGGCGAGTCGGTTGCTTCCGGAATCTATTTTTATCGACTTGAGGCCGGGGAGTTTTCTCGCACGCGGAAGATGGTGCTGCTGAAGTAGCGTGATGTCGGAATTCGCGACCAGTTCGCTGGTTCGAGGATTGTCGGAGTCCCTTTCAGCGTTTCAGTTTTCCACTCAGATATAAGGCCCAACCCGGCCTACAATTTCTCCCGAGGAGATCAGATCCTGGCGACGCGCGGGGGGATGAGGGGAGATGAGCGGACCGCCAGCGGTTTGAGCGCGAGAGCAAGCGCCATCAGTGAATCGCATTCGTTGTTGTCATCCCACTGCCCGGAGCGAAGTTCATCTTCGAGCGACCAGACTTTGCCGACGCCGTCGGGAAGTTCCCAACGGTCATAGGCGACTATCCCGCGGGCATGCATCAGTTCGACATTGGTCAGCAGTTCGGCTTTGACTGTCGGCGTGAAAACGACTGAGGTCGGGTTATACTCCTCGAGCTGTTGGGCGATGACATCCCCCAGGCCGGTGCCGTCGATCACGAGCTGGCCGGGATACTGCTGCTGCCGCAGTTTGATCCGTTCAAGGATGACCGGCCAGTCAAGCAGTTTGAAGCGCTCGAGCGCGACCACGCGCGCGATGCCATCCTGAAGACAGATAGTAATGCCGACAGTCGCGGTCCGTTTGCGGGCGAGATCCCAGCCGGAGATGAAGCGGTAACGCTCATTCGGATCAAGCGGCGGAAGTGAGTTGATACGAGCCAGGGCCAGGTCGATATCTTTCCCCCGGATGATCTCCCCTCCCGAGTCAACGAACTGCCCCATGATATTCTGCTTGAGGCGCGAATCCGAGAAATAGCGGACGCGTTCGTCAAGGTAGTCGCGCGAGATATGCAGGTTGTCCCGGCTGTCGCCGCGCTGGAAGTAACCCATTCGTTTCCCATCAACTATCTCGGCCGCGCGGCGATAGAGCCAGTTCTTGCCGTTCGGCGTCGAAACCAGGTCGAGCCTTCCCTCACGGTCGGCCAGCCGCATCATTAGAACTTCCTCCACGACATGCTCCGCGAACGGATCAAACGCGACTTCATCATAAATCACCAGATCATAGTCATTCCCCAGCAGATGCTCTCCCCGGTTCTGCGTGGTGCGGGACTCGATGGTCGCGTCGTTGGCGAGGATGATCCGCGGAAAGGGGGAATGAAGGACAGTTTTCACCATCGGTTTAATTTGAGCCGAGCGGTAGATCATCCGCAGCGCGTGCAAGAGCACCAGATCCGCCTGATTCTGGGTGATCGAAACCACCGCGGAGCGGTAGATCCCGGCGGGATCATATTTCCGCGGGCGATAACGGTAGATCGCGTGGTGGAGCAGTTTAAGCGCCGAGACAAACGACTTCCCCCATCGATTGCCGGTCACGAGCAGATTTTCGCGGCGGATGGATCCGGCCAGCCAGAGCCGCTGGCCATTGTGCAGGTCGAGCCCGAGAAACTGTTTCGCGAAGAACGGTAGATCAAAGACGCCTCGCTTCCATGCGGCGAGTTCGGCAAGGTTTAGAGCATCCGACATGCGCGCTCGCGGGCGGCGGATTCATCTATCAGGCCGGCCTGATAGAGCCGGAGCAGGTTGTCGATCCGTTTGGATTCAATACCGATCGAATCAGCGGCCTGATAGGCGAAGGTATTGTCGAACTGGAAGCGGCACCGACTGTCTGATCCGGCCAGCGCCAGTTCGATATTCCCGATCCACTCAAGCAGACTCGCCATCTGCGCCTGCACTGAGCGTACCTGGCGCATCACGATATCGAACTTAAAGTTGGACCAGGTCGTGGTCGCCCCATAGGAGTAGCCGAGCAAAAACGGCGCGAGATTGGTGCCGGCGCAGATATCCTCGATCAGCGCGCGATGGTTGATAAACCAGCTGTTGGTCACGCCCCGCGCCTGTTCCGGCCCGATGTAGTCGATCGTGACATTATCCCAGGTCACCGGATTGTCGTCCACTTCGCAGTCGCGGATCATCGAAACGGTAGCGTCGAAATAGCGGTTGATCCGGTCGGTGTAGCCGTTGTCCGACTCACCCGCCATCCGTTCCGGCGGCGTGATCTTGACATGCAGTCGGCTGTAGCCGGCGTTATGCTGGGCGCGCTGAAGATCCTGGATCAGTTGCTGTTCGATATAGGCGATGAACGGAACGGCGTGCAGGATCGATCGGCCGAACGGCTCGCTGATGGAGTTGGTCAGCGCGAGGTAGTAGAAATCGGTCCGGTCGAGCGGGATCGTCCGTTCGCCGTTGTCAAAAACCAGGCGCGGTCCCGCTTCCGCCTGTTCGCCGCGAAGATGCAGCGCGTCGATCGGCAAAAACCGGTCAACGCCGGAGCCGTCGGGGAGGACAGTCAGGAATCCGCCGATGATGCCGTCGCGGTAAAGCGACGTAAACAGCTCCGGGAGCATGGTCGAGACTCCCACCCGGTTGCCGGTTCCATTGGTAAAGAGACGTTCGGCCAGCCGGTCAAGCCGTTCCTTGGCGCGGCTCTCTCCCTGGCGGTCGGGATTCTCCAGCACAAATTGCCCGGGCGCGGAAGATAGCCGTGACCAGGTCCAGATGCAGGATGAGATGATCGGTATCTGGTCGGCCAGAAAGCGGTAGAGCAGTTTGCGGTAGCGTCCGTTGGCGAGATCCTCGGTCGTAACCTGAAGCATGCGGGACAGTTTGTCGGCGGTGAGGGTCGGTTTTTCTTTGACGCTGGTCGCCAGCCTTGCGGTGTCGGGATCGAGTTGAGTTAAAGACATTAATCCTCCTTTTACTTATCAGGAGGCGGGAGGAATGGTGAGGAATGTAATACCTAGGCAGGCCAAGTGATTGACACACTGCACCCTAAAGACTATAGTATCGTCTCGTACTTTAGTATCTATAGGAGTATTGAATTGGCTGTATACTGCTCCCTATTTAGCCAGCGTTTTCTAAGGGAGTCCTCGTGGTCAGGTTATAGGTTTCTTCGACCCGGTTCGGCGTCCGGTA
>JAMPYH010000127.1 GCA_023700785.1 Candidatus Zixiibacteriota bacterium | reverse complement strand
GACGGCCAGTTCGTGATCAATCCAACTATCGACACGCTCGAGGACGCGGATATCAATATCACGATGGCCGGCTCGGCGGACAGCATTACCATGGTCGAAGGCGGCACGCGCGAAGTCTCCGAAGAGGATATCGTGCAGGCGCTGATGTTTGGCCACGAACATATCAAACAGATCGTCGCCCAGATCGAGAAACTGAAAGCGATGGCCGGCAAGCCGAACTTCACGTACACGCCCGTTACGATCGACCCCGCGATCGTCGCCCGTGTCAAGGAACTGGCAGGCAATCGCTACGATGAGTTCAACCGGATCGCCGACAAGGATACCCGTCGCGACTCGAAGAAAGCGTTGAAGAAAGAGATCCAGGAGACCCTCAAAGAGGAATTTCCGGAGAAGAAAAACGCCATCAACAACGTCCTGGAAGAGCTCGACTCGCACTCGATGCGCTCCATGATCATCAATACCGGCAAGCGGATCGATGGTCGCGGTCCGGATGACATTCGCGAGATCACGTGCGAAGTCGGCGTCCTGCCGCGCGCGCATGGCTCGGCGTTGTTCACCCGCGGTCAGACGCAGGCGCTGGTGGCGGTGACTCTCGGCACCAAGATGGACGAGCAGCGCTTGGACGAACTCGAAGGCGAGTCCACCAAAAGCTACATGCTCCATTACAACTTCCCGCCGTTCTCAACAGGCGAGACCAAGATGATCCGCGGTACCAGCCGCCGCGAGATCGGCCACGGTAATTTGGCCGAGCGCGCCCTGGTCCCGGTCATTCCCTCCGAGATACACTTCCCGTACACCGTACGTGTGGTGTCTGATGTGCTCGAATCGAACGGTTCGTCGTCGATGGCGACGGTCTGCGGCGCGTCATTGGCGTTCATGGATGCCGGCGTACCGATCAAGACCGCTATCGCGGGGATCGCGATGGGGTTGATCCAGGAAGGGAACAAGACGGTCGTCCTGACCGATATCCTTGGCGACGAAGATCACTTCGGCGACATGGACTTTAAGGTTGCCGGCTCCAAGGACGGCGTGACCTCGATCCAGATGGATATCAAGATCACCGGCCTGGATGTCGAAACCATGCGGACCGCTCTGGATCGTGCCCGGGTCGCTCGCCTGAGTATCCTGGACAATATGAACCGGACCATCTCGAAGAATCGCGACCAGCTCTCCGAGTTCGCTCCGCGTATCCTGATCCTGAAGATCAACCCGTCGAAGATCGGCGAGGTGATCGGCCCCGGTGGCAAGGTGATCCGCGCGATCATTGAAGAGACCGGCGCGAAGATCGATATCAGTGACGACGGCACCGTGCTGATCGCTTCGGTTGACGGCGAAGCCGGACGTCGGGCACTAGCCCGCGTCCAGGAGATCGTCGAGGAACCGGAGATCGGCCGCACCTATAACGGCCTGGTTCGTCGAATCGCCGAGTTTGGCGCGTTTGTCGAGATCCTTCCGGGGACCGACGGCCTGGTACATATCTCCGAGCTGGATGTCAACCGCGTCCGCCGCGTCGAGGATATTTGCAAGGTCGGCGACCGTATGGATGTCAAAGTGATCAACATCGACGGAGACGGAAAGATCCGACTGTCGCGCAAGGCGCTCCTGGTCAACCAGAACGCGTAGGCGACAGGAGATATATGACCGCTCGACGTTCACTGGTAACAGACGGCAGTGTTTACCGCAAAACGGAGCTCAGAAATGGGCTCCGTATTGTTACGGAGACGCTTCCCGCGGTCCGCTCGGTCGCGATCGGCGTCTGGATTGATGTTGGCTCCCGGCACGAGACGCCGGAGGAGAACGGTCTCTCGCACTTTGTCGAGCATATGCTCTTCAAGGGCTCGAAAAACCGTACCGCCAAGGAACTGGCGTCTTCGCTCGAGAATCTCGGGGGGTCGCTCAACGGATTTACTTCGCGCGAACAGACCTGCTACTATGCCCGGGTGCTGGACGAACACCTGCCGATGGCCGTTGAGGTTCTGGCCGACCTCACCTGCAATCCCACCCTGACCGCCACGCATGTCAATCGTGAAAAACAGGTGGTGTGCGAAGAGATCAAAGAAGCTCTGGATAATCCATCGGACAAGATCCATGATGTCTTTTCCCGGACATTCTGGGGAAAACATCCGCTTGGCCAGCCGATCATGGGGTCGCAGGAGAATATCCGTTCGCTGACTCGCCCCCGCGTAGTCGATTTTGTTAAGAAGCATTATCGCTCCGGCTCGATCGTTATAGCTGCGTGTGGTTCGGTTGACCACGACCGTCTGGTAAAGATGGTGCGGAAGTATTTTCATTTCACCGACGGGATGGTCACACCGCCGATCCAGGCAAACCCGCCTCTCTCGCTCAAAAAGAATATTGAGCGAAACGATAACAAGCAGACCAACCTTTGCATGGGCTTTCCGGCTCTCGCGTATGAGTCGTCGGAACGGATGGTGATGCTCGCGCTGAGTTCCTATCTTGGCGGCGGAATGTCCTCCGTGCTGTTCCAGAAGATCAGGGAAGACCGCGGTCTGGCATATTCCGTTTACTCTTTCAACGACTTTTACCGGGATACCGGCATTTTCGGCATCTATCTCGGCACTGACAGCAAACATCTTCGAAAAGCGGTTGACGTAGTCCTGACCGAGGCGCGATTAATCAAGCGGAACAAGCTGACCTCTTCGCAACTTGGGCAGCTGAAGTCGCAACTGAAAGGCCACCTGATCCTCAGCCAGGAGTCAACCAATAGCCGGATGAATCGGTTGGCCCGACAGGAGCTTCTCATCGGCGGATATCAACCGCTGACCGAGATGGTGGTAGATATTGAGGAAGTATCCGCGAAGCGGATCCAGGATCTGGCCCATCAAGTGCTTGACGAATCTCGCGCTGTCGTGGCGGTGCTTGGTCCGGTCGGTAAAGGCGCGTTGGATGGCGCCATCTGACCGCAACAGATCTCAATCTCAGGATCGTTCGACGCCGGTAGTTCTTGTGTTTCACAAGCTGCAGGCGTCGTTCAGTTTTGGCGTGAACAACTTCTCCCCAAAGCGATTTGAACGGCTGCTTACCTGGCTTGAACTGCTTGGGTACGATCTGCGTCTGGGGGAGCGAACCGCCGGTCAACGTCTGATCTGCACTTTCGACGATGGTTACCGGCATCTGGCCGACGTGTTGCCAATGTTTATTGAGCGCTTTGGCATTCGGCCGGTTCTCTTTGTACCGACCGGATGGATAGGCAAAGCGAACCGGTGGGATTACAGCTACTGGCTTCGGGCCACTCCGCATCTTGAGCGTCGCCAGATCCGAGAACTGGCCAATGCCGGAGTGATCTTCGGATCGCACGGGCATACGCATACGGATCTCACGGCGGTGTCGTCACGCCGCATGCAGATCGAATTGCGGCAATCCCGCGAGATGCTCTCCGATCTTGCGGCCCAGAGGATCCAGGCTATCAGCTACCCCTTTGGCAGGTGCGATCAGGCTGTTCTCGAAGCCGTGGAGTGGGCGGGTTATACCGATGGGTTCACTATGCGCTGGCCGACGCCCAATGACAGCAAGTTGGCGCAGGGGAGGATCCCTGTTTACGGATATGACTCGCCTCTGTCTATCCAGCACAAGCTCGGCGATGGCATTCTCAACAAGCTGGAGAGAGTCAAGGCGACAGTTACCAACCGGCTTTCAGCCGGGACCATCCTACTCAACCGCTTGCGGCGTTTAGACTAAAGTCTTGCCAAGTTAGGCTGTTCTTACTACTATGCGACCTTTAGGAGACTAAAGGACTACGCATGTCAACCCCGACCAGATCCGACCGAAAATACGATTTCAAGCATATTGAAGCGAAGTGGCAGGAGCGCTGGGAAAAGGAGCGCCTTTTTCACGCCCCCCCATTGCCGCAACACGACAACAAGTTTTACATGCTGGTGATGTTCGCCTATCCGTCAGGCGACATTCACATGGGACATTTCCGCAATTACATCATTGGTGACGCGGTCGCTCGCCGACAGATGATGCTGGGGAAAGCGGTCCTCCACCCGTTCGGATGGGACGCCTTCGGACTGCCCGCGGAACGCGCGGCGATCCAGCGGAATATCCATCCGTCCGAGTGGACCGACAACAACATCGAGGTTTCCCGCTCAACGTTGCAAAAAGTCGGTATTTCATTTGACTGGTCCCGGGAAGTTATTACCTGCCACCCGGATTATTACAAATGGACGCAATGGATGTTCGTCCAGCTCTTCAAGCATGGCAAGGCATTCCGGAAGCGCGGCGTGATCAACTGGTGCCCAGAGGACAAGACCGTACTCGCCAATGAACAGGTCAAGGAAGGTCGGTGTGAACGGTGCGGGACGCTGGTCGAAAAGAAAGACCAGATGGGATGGTATTTCAGAATAACTGACTACGCCGATCGACTGACAGATGACCTCGACTCTTTGCCTGGCTGGCCGGAGAATGTCAAGACAATGCAAAAGGAGTGGATCGGTCGGTCCTACGGTCTGGAGGTCGATTTTCAGATCGAGGGGACAGGGGAGAAGCTGGCCATCTTCACGACCCGCCCAGACACCATCTTTGGCGTTACATTTATGGCCATCTCCCCCGAAGCCGAGATCCTGGGCAAGCTCCCCCTGACTCCGGAGTTCGCGGCCAAAGTCCGTGAATATCAGAAACAGGCGGCAGGTCGCTCAGACATTGAGCGGGCAGCGGCAACGCTTGAAAAGGATGGTGTCTTTACCGGCCGGTATGCGGTCAATCCATTTAACGGCGAGCGGGTTCAGCTCTGGGTCGCGGACTATGTCCTGGCTGGTTACGGGACTGGCGCGGTAATGGCGGTGCCTGCGCACGACAGCCGCGATTTCGCGTTTGCCAAGCGGTATGGCATCCCGATTAAAGTAGTAATTCATCCTGACGCCAATACGCCGTTGGATGTCAACAAGATGACCGAGGCATTCACCGATCACGGCCCTATGGTCAATTCGGGGCAATTTGACGGTAAGGCCGGGGAGTCGGCGATAGACGCCGTGTCGTCATTCGCCGAATCCAAAGGTTTTGGGCGCCGCAAGGTGAACTTCAAGCTGAAGGATTGGTCGATCTCCCGTCAGCGCTACTGGGGAGCGCCTATTCCGATTATCCACTGCTCCAATTGCGGCGAGCAGGCAGTACCTGAGGATCAATTGCCGGTTTTGCTTCCAAAGGTCGAGAATTACATGCCGAAGGGGAGATCGCCTTTGGCGGATGTCCCTGAATTCCTTAATACCATTTGCCCCAAATGTGGCGGACCAGCCGAGCGTGACCCGGATACGATGGATACCTTTGTCTGCTCATCCTGGTACTTCTTGCGCTATCTGGATGCCCAAAACGAATCTGCGCCATTTGACAAGGAGGCTGGGAAACGCTGGATGCCGATCGACCTGTATGTCGGGGGCATTACCCATGCGACCGGGCATCTGATCTATTTCAGGTTTTTTACGAAATTCCTGAAGGACATCGGTTGGATCGACTTCGATGAACCGGCGAAAAAGCTGTTCAACCACGGAATGGTGATGGACGCCCACGGCGAAGTGATGTCGAAATCCAAGGGGAACGTGGTGTCTCCAATTGCTTTGATGGAAAGCCGCGGGACCGATATCACCCGGCTGGCCATGTTTTTCACTGCGCCATCCGAGAAGGAGGTTCTCTGGAGTTCGGACTCTCTCACCGGGGTCGAAAAGTTCGTCCTGAATCGGATGTACCCGATCATCAAAGAATATCGCGGTTCGCGCCCTGACTTAAAGCGTTACTTCAAGCAGGCAGAGCTCGACGAAAATGAGCGGTCGATCTATGTGAAGCTGAACCAGACTATCAAGCGGGTTTCCGAGGCTTACGACCGGCTTCAGTTAAACGCGGCGATTGCCGCCGTCATGGAACTTACCCGTGACTTCGACAGCGCCAGGATCAAGGATGCCGGCCTCAACGACCAGATCGTCCTCAAGTCGATACAGATGATAGCCCCAATGGCGCCGCACCTGGCCGAAGAACTCTGGGAGACGGCCGGATTCAAGGAGTCGATCTTTAAGTCTGATTGGCCGGAGTTTGACCCGTCGGCTGTGATCGGCGATATGATCGAGATAGCTGTTCAGGTAAACGGAAAGCTAAGGGATTCAATACAGGTTCCGGCAGGCTCAGATCAAGCCTCAGTGGAAGCGGCAGCTGCAGCCAGTCCCAAAGTTCAGGCTTTTGTGACCGGCAAAGAGATACTCAAGAGAGTGTATGTGGCGGGGAGACTCCTTAATATAGTGGTGAAGGGTTAAGCCAATGAGCCTAGCGGTGAACCGCTTGGCTTCATCTCTGCGATGTAGTTAACATAATATATCTTATAGGACGCTACAATCTGGCTCAGAATCACATCAACGCAATCCTTTTCACTCCTATTGAAAGGCTTCTACAAGCCGGAGCACGATACCATTACTATGGGATTTAGCGGGCTGACTGCGTCAGCCTCGATCCGGGCTCGATTACGTCAGACTGGCTGGGCCAAAAGAAAACGGCCCCTCATATAAGGAGCCGAGACAGTCACTGCTAGCAGTTGTATTACGACTGTTTGACGCGGGACTTGCGGATCGGCTTACTAGGAACTGGCACGGTATCACCGTTCAGCTCCTTAAACCCCCAGGACGCCAGCTTGCGGGCCTCACGAAACCGAAGCGAACCGCCCGGTGCGCCGAGCACTACCAACGTGAGCTTCTTCCCTGCCGGATCTTCAACCATGGTCGCCAGACAGTAATCCGAAGCGTCGATATAGCCTGTCTTGCCGGCCAGCACATGATAGGGCGAATCCATTAGGCGATTGGTATTCCGCAGATCCATGGAGTATGTCCGCTTGCCGCGCTTAACCGAGACAGTCTGGCGCTTCAGAGCGGTGATCCGGGCTATTTCCGGATAGCTGTAAGCGTGGTGCATGAGGATAGCGACTTCATGAGCGGTCGAGACATTCCGCTCATCCAGCCCGGTCGGGTCATAAAACACAGTATGGTCAAGCCCCAGTTGGCGGACTTTCATATTCATCAGGTCGACAAAGTCGGTGATACTTCCTGCCGTAGCTCTCGAAAGCGCCCGCGTCGCCCGATTGTCTGAGATCATCAGTGAAAGGTAAAGCAGATCCCTCAGGGAAAGCTCAAGACCCGGCCGAAGTCGGGAGAACGACGATCTCAGGGCATCTTCCTTATTAACAGTCTGTTTCGCCGTGAAGTCTTTGACATTGTCGAGTACGACCATCGCCGCCACCAGTTTGCTGATCGACGCGATCGGATGGGACATTTCGGCGTTCTTGGCGTAGAGCACTTCGCCGTTATCATAGTTGACAAGGATGGCGGAGCGGAGATTCAGGCGCGGACCATCAGATTTCACCGACTCAAAGTCAAACGCGTACCGATCGGCGGTCGGTTGCACCGGGCCCAGACGCTCGGAGCCTTCCAGATTGTTGATCTGGTTCACTGACAACAACAATAGCGCCCCCAGAGAGATCATTACCTTCACAAATCCGCTTCTCATACTCATTTCATCGTCATCCCATGCTCATAGTTGCGCCAGTATACATTAGTTTTAGTATTTAACCCACTTAATAACTTCGGCAAGCGTTGCCCTTTTTCCATACAT
>JAMPYH010000126.1 GCA_023700785.1 Candidatus Zixiibacteriota bacterium | reverse complement strand
CTGTTGCCCATGGAGACTACTCGTCCTCTTCTCTGGTTGAAAGATAGACCGGAATTGAATCCGGGTCAACAACAGAGAAAAATGGAGGAGAAAAATCGCCGGGAACCGCTATTCCCTGGTCAGCCAAGCCGGCAATTCAATGGCCGTTCCGGCTAAGTTGTTGTAGCCGGAGAAAATGCACTCGACATTGATCGTCTCGGCCAGTTTCAGGAACAGCGCCTTGGGACGCGGTATCCCATAATCGTCGAGATCGAGCTGGAATTTGGTCTGAATTGTCAGCTTCTCCCGCCCCGATTCGCTGCTCCGAGTCGCTTCAAATGACGCCTCCAGCGGCCGCCGAACGCCATGTATGTAAAAGAATCCAAAGACCTTGCCGACATGCGTGATTCCGGCGTCCAGCCGCTGCGGGATCCCGGTGACCGAATCAACTTCGAAGAACGCGTACGGATATTTATCCGTATGCAGGTGACGGTCGCGCATGTGACCATCCCGCGTCTCAATGCCGGTTTTCAACGTGCGCAGGTCAACCCGCAACAAGCCGGTGACTCCGCTGTCGACGTGATTTGGGTCGACTGAAAAGCGACCTTCGATATTGTTGCTCTTCCCTTCAATGAACTCCAGTTTTGCGGTCGAGCGGAAATAGACCGTGTCGCGGCTGGCAGTCGGATCAAGACCGAAATCCGCGGCCAGGCCGGTTGTCGCCAGTAGCGACAGCGCACTCGCCACCGCGATCAGAAACCTACATCTCGGGGATCTCATAACATTCCGTGCCTTCATTTCTGCACGCCCTCTAATTATCCGGCGCTCCGGCATCGATCCAGTCTTTGATCTTCTGGATATCGACCGTCGAGAGATAAGGTCCCCCCGGCGGCATGCGAGAGCCAAAGCGAGGCGACGTGGTCACTTTGAAATAGAGCGCGCTGTTGGCGCCATCACCGACCACGACTATAGGACCATGGTCAGCCGTAGCGTGCACAACATCGTGGTAACCGATCGCGCCAAAATTGAGTCCACCTTGGCTGGCGCTTCCGCCATGGCAGACCGACAGCGCGCACCGAGCGGCAATGATCGGCTTGATCTCACTCGCAAAACTTGGCGATGGTCGCGGATCGTTGTCTGAGATGGTCGCGATCGCGACGCTGTCGAGCAACGACCCATTTCGCGGATTGCTCAGGGTCAACGAAAATGTTTCAAATTGGTCGTACGTTGTATCGTCGATGGTGTTGATCTCAACTATCGTCGATGTCGCTCCGATCGGGATCGTGTCGGTCCCCGTGGTCGCCTCAAAATCCACCCCAGCGCCGGCGGTACCGGCAACAGTCGAGTAGTCAAAAATGACCGGCGCGATTCCCGTCTTACTGAGCATCACCTCAAACATCGCCGGTTGCCCTTCGATCACATTAATATCATCAACCGACATGTACGGCTCGCCGTCATCGTCGAGGATGAAGCAGGACGCGTCCCGTTCGACCAGAATCGCATTTGTCGCGCTGACGATATGCAGACGGAGCTCCTCTATCGGCTCGATCTGGTCATCCTGCAAGAGCGGGATCTCGACATGGACATGGTTCTCGCCATGGCCAGTTCCGTCACTCGCCTCAATGATCACAGTATCAGTCGCGGCAACGAAGTCGGCGCCGGCAGTGGCGGTTACACCTTGCAGAGTGTATATGACTGTCACCGGTAGTTGCGCCTCAAAGCTCAATTCGATCTCGCACTCCGCGATCTCGCCCTCGGACGTGGTATCCCCACGTACTGTCAGTTCCGGCAGCGGTATTTCCGGCGGACTCCCCAGGTCGGCGCATCCGGAGGCAAGCACCAGAGCTACTATGAGCGCGGCGAGTATTTTCATGTGCTCAATTGCCTAATAACCTACGTGAAACAAGACAAAGAACTGATCTTCGCCGTCCAGTGGTCCACGAGTGTACGTAGTGTACGACGGCCGTATCTGTACAAACGGCATCGGATAGAAGTCCAGCGAAAACCGCAGGAACTCATCCGCCCCGGATTCAATTCGACGGTTGGCGTCATGAAAATTATACTCGCCGACGACATATACGCCGTATTCCAGTCGAGTGGTCAGGTTGCCGTAAAAAGTATATTGGTCATTCCCCTTACCCACCATATCCATCTCTCCCATGAGGGTAAGGCGATCCCATGAGACTCCGCCAAAAACCGCCTTGGCATGCGGGAAGATCCCAAAATTATCCGGCCCGATCTCTTCGGTGATCCGATAGGATCCTCCGACTATATAGCCCAACGGTCCATAGGTACCCGGCCGATAAGCATGAAAATTGATTACCGATTGCTGAGCAGGATTGAATCCTTCGGCGATCAGATTTACGCCCTTAACTTCCGCCGACATTGAAAATCCATCAAGATAAACAGCAGGGCCGTTGCCGGTACGCGACCGATTGAATGAGTTGTGATCCTCATTGCGCAACCCGAACGCGGGGGCGAGCGTACCGAAACGCGCCGAGTACCGGTTATCCGCGAAGGTAAGCAGAGCGTAGTTTTCGGTCACGCCATTGGCGCCGATCCGCAGATGGTAGTACATATTCTGAAGCGGCTCGACAGTCAGGAATCCATCGGTCTGCATCCTGAATATCCGGCCGTCGTCCAACAGCAAATATCGCATGTCAAATCCAAGGATCAGCGCTTCGCCTATCCTCGGCTTCCGGTAGTGAGCGGTGAGCAGTTTTTTGGTCTGGGGGAGTGTCAGCTCGTTAAACGCCGTGGTGAAATTGCCATACTCGGTCCTGGCGCCGGAACCGCTGGGAGCGAAATGGCAGCTTTTGCACGGCTCGGCATGCTCGATCGAAAGTCGCGGGAATGCCCACAACGATGCCGCTGAGATAATCAACAGTGAGATGATCGGGATGGTCAGATTTCGTTTCATGCGGTCACTTCTCGGCGTCGGTTATCCGGTTTCAACACAGCCCGACAGGCAAACTAATCCTGCGGACGCATAACAGAGCGGGCGCGGGTCGCCTTCGTACAGCCCGCGCCCAAGATACTTGATAAGATCGGTCTATGAAAGCCTATGCGGGGTCAATGCTTGAAGTGCCTGACACCGGTGAAGACCATCGCGACGCCCAGTCGATCGGCGGCCGCGATCACGTCGGGGTCGCCTTTGGAGCCACCCGGCTGTATGACCGCTTTCACCCCGGCGTCGGCGGCAACTTCGAGGCCGTCAGGCATCGGGAAAAACGCGTCCGAGGCAAGCACCGCGCCCTTGGCCCGCTCACCTGCCCGCTTTACCGCCAGAAAGCTTGAGTCCACTCTCGATGTCTGTCCCATCCCGATCCCAACAGTTGCCAGATCTTTGGCGATCACGATCGCGTTTGACTTCGTGTGCTTGACCACTGTCCAGGCGAACATCAAAGACTTAAGCTGCTCCGGAGTCGGCGAAACTTTGGTGACAACCTGCGACGCGCTCGGATCGAGTTTATGATCATCAGCGGTCTGCGCCAGAACCCCTCCCTGGATGAATCGATAACTCGTTGATCCCTGTTTCCGCCCGTTCAGAATATCGGACAGCGCCAGTAATCGCCGAGT
Source organism: Candidatus Zixiibacteriota bacterium (assembly GCA_023700785.1). Taxonomy (GTDB): domain Bacteria; phylum Zixibacteria; class MSB-5A5; order GN15; family FEB-12; genus FEB-12. The sequence goes on along the minus strand of JAMPYH010000126.1, from coordinate 4,090 downwards.
TTTCTTTTTTGCCAGCAGCTCCAATGCCTCCGGCGTATATCCCGGAGCAAGCATACACTCGACAAAAGGAGTTTCATGCAGCAATTTGGCGGTTTCCATATCCACCAGCTTGTTCAGACCGATGATCGATCCGTAGGCCGAAAGCGGATCGGATTCATAGGCCCGGGCATAAGCTTCAGCCAAAGTCGCGCCCTGCGCCGCGCCGCACGGATTGGTATGTTTGAGAATGCAGGCGAACGGCTCGCTGAAATCAAGCAGCATCTCAAGACAGGCATCCAGATCGCTGTAATTATTATATGACAGTTCTTTGCCCGCCAGAATGTTCGCTTGGAGCAGCGACGGAGCCGACCAGGCAGTATCACCGTACAACGCCGCTTCCTGGTGTGGATTCTCACCGTATCTCAGCGACGACGCTTTGGAGTACTGTAGTATTAATTGCTCGGGGAAATGGCCCGACGTCTGCACCGGCGCAGTACTATCCAGCGCAAACCAACTGGCGACCGCGCGATCATAGTCGGCGGTCATCGCGTATGCCTTCCCCGCGCAGCGGCGACGAAACGCCAGCGAGGTTGTCCCCTGGCTTTCCCTGATCTCCCTCAACAACTCCGCGTAATCGGAGGGGTCAGCCACCACCGTGACCGATTCAAAGTTCTTCGCGGCCGCCCGGATCATCGACGGTCCGCCGATATCGATATTCTCAATGATCTCTTCTTCGGTCGCGCTCGGCCTGGCGACCGTCTGTTTGAACGGATAGAGATTGACCACCACCAGGTCGATCCCCCGGTAATCCGCCGCCTGCATCTGCTCGACATCCCCCGGTTCCCAGCGACGATACAGAATACCGGCGTGGATCTTCGGATGAAGCGTCTTGACCCGTCCGCCGAGGATCTCCGGCGAGCCGGTGAAAGTCGAGACGGAGATCGCGTGTATGCCGGCGTCGCGCAAAGTCCGAAGTGTCCCGCCGGTCGAGATGATCTCGATCCCCAGTTTATCCAGCGCCTGCCCCAACTCCACCACGCCGCTTTTGTCGGAAACCGAAACCAATGCCCGTTTTATTCTGATAGTATCCACTCGTCGCTCACTTACCTGTCAACAGCCGTTGCGCTTCACGATAGCGTGCCGCCGATGCGTTGATCACATCATCCGGGAGGATCGGCGCCGGCGGCTTTTTATTCCAACCGGTCGCTTCGAGATAGTCACGGATCGGCTGTTTATCAAACGAGGGCTGCCCTGTGCCGGGCGCGTACGTGTCCACCGGCCAGAATCGGCTGGAATCAGGCGAAAGGACTTCGTCAATGAGAATAAAGGACCCATTCTTGTAGCCAAACTCAAATTTGCTATCCGCGATGATTATCCCTTTGGTCAGCGCGTAATCCGCGGCTTTCTGATAGACCGCCAGCGACTTTTCGCGGCACAACTCCGCTGTCTCCCGGCCCACCAGCGCGATCATCTGGTCAAAACTGATGTTCTCGTCGTGACCGTCGTCATTTTTCGAGGATGGCGTGAACAGCGGTTTGGGGAGCTTTCCTGACTCGAGCAAGTTTTGCGGAAATTCGAAGCCATGAACCGTGTTGGAGCCTTGCGCGCGCGCCGACTGCAACTCCTTCCACATTGACCCGGAGATATAGCCGCGCACGATACACTCAGCGTCGATCCGGTCAGCTTTCACCACGATCATTGAACGGCCATCGAGCTGATCCCGATACTTGCGCAGCGCAGTAGGATATTCATCAACATTGGCCGTTACCAGGTGGTTGGCGACAACATCCGTGAGAAAATCAAACCAGAAGAGCGAGGTCTGCGTCAGCACTCTCCCCTTGCCCGGAATGCCGTTTGGCATGACTACGTCAAACGCCGAGATCCGATCCGACGCGATGAATAACAGGGTATCGCCGAGGTCATAGATGTCGCGGACCTTGCCGCGACGCATCAGCGGGTATTCCTTGATGTCAGTGGTTAACACCACTGGGTCAGTGGCTGTGTTTTTCATGGTTTCTATACTCTCCTTTGATCAGTTTTTGCAGAGCTTTGGGAAGAACAATATGCTCATGTATCAGCACTCGAGCGGCAAGCGTCTCCGGTGTGTCATCAGACAGGACCGGTACACGTACTTGCTCGAGGATCCGGCCATGGTCGTAGATCTCGTCAGCAAGGTGAACGGTACACCCTGATTCCTTTTCGCCCGCGGCGAGGACTGCCTCGTGAACATGATGTCCGTACATCCCCGGCCCGCCATATCTGGGCAACAATCCCGGGTGGATATTGACTACTCGATCAGGAAACGCTCGAAGTACCTCTACCGGCATTAACTTAAGGTAGCCGGCCATTACGACGTAGCCTACCTGTCTGGCCCGAAGTCGCGCCACAAGGTCACTGCCGGCTTCTGCCGGAGAAGGATAGCTCTTCATCCGGAAGACCCACGTTTCGATGCCCTGATCTTGCGCGCGCGCCAGACCCGCCGCTTTTTCCGTGTTTGAGACGACCCAAACCACGTCTGCGTCAAGTTCGCCGCGCTTGCCGGCTTCGATGATCGCCTGCATGTCGCTTCCGCGTCCCGAGATAAAGACCGCGAGCCGCGTCCGACTGACGGCTGAACTCACGCGTCCAGCCGTTCTTTCAGCAGTCGATTCACTGCCTCTGGATTTGCCTGCCCCTTCGTCGCTTTCATCACCTGTCCGACAAAAAACGCGAAGACATTGGTTTTGCCGGAACGGTACTTGGATACGTTGTCCGGGCTCGACGCCAAAACCTGCTCGACAATCGGGATAATGGCCGAGTCATCAGATATCTGCACCAGCCCCTTTTCTTTGATAATGACCGACGGTTCTTTTCCGCTTTCAACCATCTCGGCGAACACGGTTTTGGCGATCTTCCCTGAGATCTCGCCCGACGCTATCTTGCCGACCAGGTCCGCGAGCATTTTTGGTCGCACAATAGTCGCGGTGATATCTTCGCCGGTCTTGTTGAGGACGCCGAGCAGTTCCACCTGGAGCCAATTGGCGGCGCCGATCCCGTCGCTTGTATGGCGCATCATCTCTTCGTAGTAATCCGCCAACGGACGTGAGTCGGTCAGCACCTGGGCGTCATACTCGCGGATACCATATTGAGAGACAAACCTCGATGCTTTCGCTTCCGGCAATTCCGGGAGGTTTTTGCGAGTCTCGTTGACCCAGTCATCTGAGATAACGAGATTGACCAGATCCGGCTCCGGGAAATAGCGATAATCGTGCGACTCCTCTTTCCCGCGCATCGGTTCCGCGGCCAGCTTCTTTTCGTTCCAGAGAAGCGTTTCCTGGACCACCTGCCCGCCCGATTTGACCAGCTTGATCTGGCGGTCGATCTCATATTTGATCGCTCGCTCGACCCCTTTGAAGCTGTTCATGTTTTTCAATTCGGTGCGGGTACCAAACTTGGCTTGTCCTTCGGGCCTGACCGAAACATTGGCGTCACACCGGAGGTGCCCCTTTTCCATATCGCCCGAGCAGACGCCGAGATATTGAACTATTTGTTTAAGCTTGGTAAGGTAACCGTAAGCCTCTTCGGGACTTCGGATATCGGCATGCGACACTATTTCAATAAGCGGCGCGCCACAACGGTTAAGATCTACACGGGTATATGCGCCGCCATCCTCGGGGTGCATCGACTTGCCGGCATCCTCTTCGAGATGAATGCGAATCAGCCGGACCGTCTTTTCTTCGCCGGTCTCGAGCCGATAGCGGATCGCTCCCCCTTCGCCTATCGGCCGGTCAAACTGGGAGATCTGGTACCCTTTGGGGAGGTCGGGATAGAAGTAATTTTTACGGGCAAAGACCGAGCGATTGTGCACCGTCCCGCCGCACGCGAGGATCATCTTCATGGCGAACTCAGCCGCGCGCTTGTTCATCACCGGCAGAGCGCCGGGGAGCCCCAGGCAGACCGGGCAGGTGCGGCTATTCGGCTCGGCGCCATACTCGACCTTGCACGAGCAGAAGATCTTTGATTCGGTCTGAAGTTGCGCGTGAACTTCGAGTCCAATTACCGGCTCGAAGCCGTCATAGATCGCCAACTGATTTCATCCTCCTGAAAGCGGGAATATAGGGGGCGGCATCCG
>JAMPYH010000125.1 GCA_023700785.1 Candidatus Zixiibacteriota bacterium | reverse complement strand
CCGCATCGCGCTGGTGACCAAAAAGAACGAGACCGCGACAAACACCAATCGCGCCCAGGGAGGAATTGCGGCGGTCCTTTCCGGCACCGACTCCTTTGATGCCCACATTGCAGACACTCTTCAAGTAGGATGTGGTCTCTGCAACAGGGAGGTCGTTGAAAGAGTGGTCGAGGCCGGCCCGTCGGTGATCCAGGAGCTGATGGAATACGGGGTAAAGTTTACCGCGGTAGGCGGGCAGCTTGACCTGGGGCGCGAGGGAGGGCATTCTGCCAATCGCGTGGTGCACGCTTCGGATCTGACCGGCAAAGAAATCGAGCGTGCGCTGGTCGCGGCTTGCCGCGCCAAGTCGGATACCATCCAGATATTCCGCGATCATATCGCTCTTGATCTGATCAAGACCACGACAGGGGGCAAGTCCACTTGTGTCGGGGCGTTTATTTTCTCCGAGGTGGGCCGGCTTTTTACCGCGATCTACGCGCCGGTTACCATGCTGGCCACCGGGGGCCTGGGGCAGGTCTATTATCATACGTCAAATCCCGAGATCGCGACCGGCGATGGCGTCGCGATGGCGTACCGGATAGGCATTCCGGTCGCCAATCTCGAGTTTATTCAGTTTCATCCGACCACGTTGTACGCTCCCGGGCGGGAGCCCTTCTTGATCTCTGAAGCGGTGCGCGGGGAGGGCGCTCGTCTGAAATCGACCGACGGTCGCTATTTAATGGAGAACGCGCACGAACTAAAAGACCTCGCCCCGCGCGACATTGTCGCGCAGACGATTGACAAGGAATTGAAAGCGAGCGGCGAGGAGTATGTCTATCTCGACATCAGCCACCGTGACCCTGAGTTCGTCAAACAGCGCTTTCCGAATATCTACAATCAGTGCCTGCAGTACGGATTTGATATTACCCGGCGGCCGATCCCGGTCGTCCCGGCGGCGCATTATTCGTGCGGCGGCGTACTCTCGACCATTGAAGGGGAGACCGATCTGCCCGGGCTCTTTACTGCCGGCGAAGTAGCGATGACCGGCATGCATGGCGCCAACCGACTGGCGTCGAACTCGCTTCTCGAGGCGGTCGTGATGGCCCGGTTCGCCTCTGAAAAATCGGTCGATTATCTAAAACACCAGGATTTCACGCGGCCGGTCTCGGTTGAGAACGCGCTTCATTCATCGCTGGCCTATCCGCGCGAGAAGATCCTGATCGCGCACGACCGTCGGGAACTTCGGCGCGTTATGTCGGACTTTGTCGGGATCGTCCGAACCGAGGACCGGTTGACGCTCGCGCTGGAGAAGGTCCACCAGATCAGGGCCGCGATCGACCAGTATTACATGGCCACTCCGGCCACCTATAATGTGGTGGAATTGAGGAATCTCGCGTCGGTGGCGGAATTGATCATACAGTGCGCCATTGCGCGCCGCGAGTCCCGCGGTCTGCATTATTTGGATGATCGCCCCGGAACAAATGACGCGTTTTTACGTGATACTATTATTACCGCAGAGAAAGGAGCCCAGTAGTGGCCGCCCATGAGATGGTCCTGATCCTTGACTTTGGATCTCAATTTACCCAACTGATCGCCCGGCGCGTGCGTGAAGCGCACGTATATTGCGAGATCGTGCCGTTCAACGCCGACCTGACCAAATATCGTGACCGGAATGTGCGCGGGTATATCCTCTCGGGTGGACCATCCTCGTTGACCGATCCTGAGTCTCCACGGGTTGACAAGACATTTTTCGACTCCGGAGTGCCGATTCTGGGGATCTGCTATGGGATGCAACTGGTGGCCGACAGCTTCGGCGGCAAACTGCTCAGAAGTGAACATCGTGAATATGGCCGGGCATTGTTCCGGCCCGATGACACCACCCCGCTGTTCCGCAGTCTCTCCACCAAGTCGCAGGTCTGGATGTCACACGGCGATTCCATAGTATCCCTGCCGACCGGATTCCAGGTGACCGGAGAGTCCGATGGTTTGGCGGTCGCGGCGATCGCCGACGAGTCCCGCCAGATATATGGCGTACAGTTCCATCCGGAGGTTCACCATACGTCCGAAGGTAAGCAGATTCTGCACAATTTCCTTTTCGACATTTGCCGACTGCATGGCGATTGGACCACTGAATCGTTCATCGACGAATCTATTTCACGGATCCGCGCGCAGGTAGGAGAGGGGAAAGTCCTGCTCGGCATTTCCGGCGGTGTCGATTCCACGGTCGCCGCGATGCTCTTGCACCGGGCGATAGGCGGGAGACTTCACGCGGTGTTCGTTAATACTGGCATGTTACGTAAGAACGAGTTCGAAGATGTTACGACCATGCTCCGGACGCTGGGGCTGAACCTCTATCCGGTGGACTCGTCGCGGCTGTTCCTGGAGCGGCTTGCGGGGATCGAAGATCCGGAGAAGAAGCGGAAGATCATCGGCAGTTCGTTTATTGATGTCTTTGAGGACGAGGCGGAGAAGATCGGCGATGTCGATTTTCTCGGACAGGGGACGCTCTATCCGGACGTGATCGAATCAACGTCGTTCAAAGGGCCGTCGGTGACGATCAAGTCGCACCATAATGTCGGCGGTCTCAAAGAACGGATGAAGCTCAAACTGGTCGAGCCGCTCAGGGAGCTGTTCAAAGATGAAGTCCGCGAACTGGGAAGAAAACTTGGGCTTCCCGAGCAGTTTATCCGCCGCCACCCGTTCCCCGGGCCGGGACTGGCAGTCCGGATACTCGGCGATGTCACGCAGGAACGATGCGATCTGTTGCGAGAGGTGGATCATATCTTCATCGAAGAACTGCACAAGTACAAGATATACGACGACATCTGGCAGGCGTTCGCGGTGCTGTTGCCGGTCAAGGCGGTAGGCGTGATGGGGGACGAGCGGACGTATGAGAATGTGGTCGCGCTGCGAGCGGTTACTTCGGTTGACGGCATGACCGCCGACTGGGCCCGCATCGACCACGACATCCTGGCGCACATTTCGAATCGGATCATTCGCAATGTTCGCGGGGTGAACCGAGTAACCTACGATATTTCGTCCAAGCCGCCCGCCACCATCGAGTGGGAATAGGTCTCGGGTCGTTGGGCGGCCGATTGGCCTTCTTTTGGCTTTGACTCTCGTCAAAGAACTTCTCTATTTTCCCCGACATGGAAGATAAGACTGTCCTCGCGATAGACTATGGCACGCGGCGGGTTGGGATCGCCAAGAGCGACCCGATGGGGATACTTGCCTCGCCGCTGGTCACGCTAGAGGTCAAGTCTGATCGTGACGCTCTCGACGCCATCAACTCGCTGGTTCAGGAGTATAATCCGCGAACAATAGTGATCGGTTATCCTCTGCTTCGATCGGGCGACAAAAGCGCGAAATGCCTCGAGATCGACCGGTTCATCGAGCAGTTAAGCCGAGCTTACGATGGGCCGATAGTGAAAATAGACGAGGCGGACACGTCGAACGAGGCGACTTCGATCCTTCGGGCTCAAGGCCGGCGGCCCAGCCGGGACAAAGTCCGCGTTGACCGTGTCGCCGCGGTGCTGATCCTTCAACGATATCTGGACGAACACGGTGCGCGCTGATCTTGATACTGGTTACTGGGAGTATCCCTGGTATTTCTTTGTCACCGTATTTCTACTGGCCGTCGGGCTGGCGCTCATCCTGCTTGGCGCCGTTCGGTCGCTCTTCGGATCGCGCCGCAAGCCGCTTTTATCCTGGTGGTCAGTTGCGCCGCTCTCTTTGTCGGCCGGGATAGTCGCGGTTGTTATTCTCTTCTCAATGTATTCCAGCGAAACAGATCTTGGTTCTCGTGTGGTGACTGTTGCTGTCAATCCGGGCGACCGCTTTTCGACCATCGCCGACCAATTGGTCAAAGAGCGTGTAGTCGGGCGGAAATGGCTGCTCACCTATCCGGCGAGATTCCTCAAGCTCGACCGCAAGCTGTTGCCGGGGACATATGTATTCACGGGAAAGAACTCGCCGCGTTCGGTGCTGGACAAGATCCAGCGGGGAGATATACTCCTGACGGAAGTCACCATCCCTGAAGGCTCGCCGGTCTGGCGCGTTGGCTCGATCCTGGGGACGCAACTGGCGCTTGATTCGGCGGAGCTCAGACAGCTCAATGTTGATCTGCACTTCCTGGATAGCCTCGAAGTCCCCTGCCTTGAGGGCTACCTCTTTCCGGAAACCTATCTGTTCGCGCGGGGCGTCGGATTGCGAACGGTCGTTCGGGAGATGGTGCGGATGTTCCACCAGAAGACCGACTCTCTCTGGGAACAGACGTTTACAACTGGACTGACCAAACATCAGACGGTCATTCTCGCGTCGATTGTCGAAGCTGAGACTCCGCTTGTGGCGGAGAAAGCCCGAGTCGCGTCGGTCTATGCGAATCGATTGAGACTTGGGATGCCGCTCGACGCGGATCCAACGGTCATTTATGGTCTGGGCGGACTCGATCGACCGCTCTTGCGCGTGGATCTTGAAAAAGAATCGCCGTACAATACTTACCGCATGCAGGGTCTGCCGCCGACTCCGATAAACTCGCCCGGGATCGAGGCGATCATCGCCGCGATGCGGCCGGAGAGCACCGACTACCTCTTTTTTGTCGCCGATGGTACCGGTTCGGGAGCGCACATATTTTCACGGTCCAACGCTGAGCATAATAGCGCGCGCCAGCGCGCCCGGATCAACGGTAAACGCGCCAAATAGAAAGGCGATACCAGAAATCCCGGTACCGCCTACGGTCCTCCCTGACTCGTTATCTTAGCTAAACGTCGACTTCTTCCAGCGACCCGATCTTGGCGAGATTGTATTTCTTGATCTTGCGCCAGAGCGTGGTACGCCCGATCCCGAGTTCCTTGGCGGTTCGGGTGAAGTTCCAGTCATTCTCCGACAAGGTCGTCATGATCAGCGTCCGCTGTTCAGCGTCAAGTTTGCCGCCCCGGAACGTGAGCGTGATCCTGGTCGGGACATCGGCATCGGCCGCGGGCCTGTCGCTGGCGATGAAGATGATGTCGTGGTGGTCTATCTGGTGATTCGCGCAGAGCGCGGCGCCTCGCCTCAGTGTATTCTCGAGTTCCCGGACATTCCCCGGCCAGCGGTGCCCCAGCAGTTTATCCACCGCGCGGCGAGTTATTGTCACAGTCGCTCCCTGCGCCTCGTGCGTTATTCGACGCAGGAAATAGTCTATCAGCATTTCCATATCTTCCGCGCGCTCGGTCAACTTCGGGAGAGTCAGCGGGATGACGTTTAGTCTGAAATAGAGGTCTTCCCGGAATGTGCCTTCAGCGACCAGCAGTTTGAGATCCCGATTGGCGGCCGCGATAACGCGGACATTGACTTTCTTCGCGGTCGTTGAGCCGACCGGCCGTATCTCTGAGTCCTGCAGGAAATGGAGCACTTTCGCCTGAATTGAGACGGGCATGGTCGAAACTTCATCGAGGAACAGCGTGCCGCCGTCGGCCTCTTCGAGCAGCCCCTTTCGGTGCAGGGTCGCCGATGCCGGTGAACTCTTCTCGCTGCCGAAAAGTTCGGCTTCGATCATCGCTTCCGGGATGGAACTGCAATCCACCGCGACAAAGGCGGCGGTGCGGCGATTGGAGTGATAGTGGATGGCCCGCGCGAACAGCTCTTTGCCGCTGCCGGACGGGCCGGTGATCAGGATGGTTATATCGGTCGGGGAGACGCGTCGAGCCGTCTCCTTGAGTTGCGTCATTGTCTTTGATAAACCGACTATGTTGTCGAATCCGTAGGACATCGCCACATGCTGGCGCAACGTGGTCAACTCGCGTTTCATCATTTTCCGCTCGAGCGCTCTCTGGACTTTGACCACAAGATGCTGATTCGAGAACGGCTTGGTAAGAGAGTCGAACGCGCCGGCTCGGATCGCCTCCACCGCGCTCTCCGCGGTACCATGGCCGGTGATCAGGATTGCCTCAGTCTCGGGATAGGATGCCTGCATCGCGCGAATGACATCCAAGCCGGACTCGTCACCGATGCGAAGATCGGTGATAACCAGGTCGATCGACAGTTTTTCAACCAGCCCGATCCCCTCATGGGCGGTGGTGGCAAGCATGACCTGATAACCCTCACGGGCCAGGACCGACTCAATGCAGTCGCGGCTCTGCGGTTCATCGTCGATGACGAGGATCTTGATGTTGCCTGGAGCAAGTATGTTATTCATGGCCGGTGGTATCCTTTGTCTGTGTCAGGATGGTTTCAATGGTAGAACTGTCACCGGCGCGATGCTGGACCGCGAATCCGAGCAACCGGCCTAAGGCGGCAATATACTCGACCCAGTCAGCCATCAGATGAGGATGGCCGCCTGAGACATTCTCTGTGGTGGTAAATCGAACAACCGTCTTTCGGTCCGAGCCAGATCTGAACTGAACAGTCGTCGTAGTGCACGAACAGGTGGTCCCGAGATGTATCTGCAGGATAGTGTCATATAACGACACCAGCGCTTCGGACGGTGCCCGCATGCTTGTCGCGGATTCCCATTGCTCGGTTAGCGCGAGCTGTCGTTTGGGATGGGCGATCGCCGCCCGTGTTACCGCGTTGCGTAATTCTTCCGCCGGATTAATATCTGTCTTGCGCAACTGATCAAACTCAGCCAGTACTTGATAGCGCTGAACGATCTGCTCGAGATCCGCGGTCTCTTCGTGGATCAAATGCAGCAGTTCCGCTTCAGGATGCCCCGGTTGCCAGTTGATGATCCCTTCAAGGTGATGCGCGGTGGCATGGAGCGCCTGGGTTGACCGCCGGAGCGAACCAACGAAGCGGCCGTACATACCATGTGCCAGCTCTTCTGCTTTCACCGGCTTGGGGGTGAACACCAGGAGCGCGAGATCCAGTTCATCGGTGTGCACGTTTTTCGCGGCGATGGTGTAGCCGGAGATCAGTTCGGATAAGTGGCTTTTGCTCTCACCGTATTCCGAGTCGATCAATGCCTCGGAGTTGCCCGCGTATTTTTCCAGTAGGGCCGCATTGGCCGCCACGACTCGACCGGAGCAGCGATTGACGATCAGTACGGGGTGGTCGCGATCCAACGTTTCCCGCAAAGTGCCCATCAGCGGTGAGACGCGCGCGACAGCCTGACGGAACTGCTGCGCGAGCATCGTAAACCGGTCGATGCCGGAATCAAAGAGTTCGGCGCTGTCGGGGCCGATCATCCCAAGGGTGACTTGTCTGCCGCTTACCTCACCACCTCGCGACGCGTAAACGCGGCAGGCATTAAGCCGCCCCGAGACAGGTCTCTGGCGATGGGAATAGATCGCGTCTCCCTGGAGATACGACGCTTCCAATTGGTCGGCGCTCAAGAGCTCCAGACCCTCGGGGTGCAGATAGCGGCTGTCAAACACGAGAAAGCAGAGGCTGTGCGGCGGGACGAGACTGTCGAGGAACTCCTTTTCGCTATCGACTAAAGAACCTCGGGTCCCCAATCCGATCACAAGCGAAGCGAGACCGGTGTCGATGGCCGCGTCGGAACGCCCAATCATCTGGCGCCGTGTCACAATCCTCTCGGCCAGATCCGCTTCAAGGTGAAACTGCCCGGATGTCATAGTCCTATATTCCATTGTTTCATTTTGGTACATCTACTGAACATGTCGGAACAGGCGGCGATAACTTTAGCGGCTGGAACAACTTATTTGAGATGAAACAGGAGAGAAATGCGGTCGTTTTTTTT
>JAMPYH010000124.1 GCA_023700785.1 Candidatus Zixiibacteriota bacterium | reverse complement strand
GAACGCGGCCCGGATGTCATGCGGGTTATCGACAAACTGGAGAAACAGGGAAGAGAAGCGGTTCAATTTGAACTCGGCCCAGGTCGCGTGGACAGATCCGGTGACAAAATACCGGGATTGGGTTTGCCCGACTCTCAGATAGCCAAACTTATCGAGTTTCTGGATTTCGCGGCGAGGCATGCCAACGACCCGCTCTCCGGAGCGGAACAGCTGGTTGGACATATCGCCGCATCTAAAGAGGGGATCGAGGAACTTCGCCAGATCCAGGGTTATCTGTCGGCCATGAATATCGCACGGGACAAATTCGAAGTTGACCTGACCATTGTCCGTGGGCTTGGCTATTACACTGGTCCTGTCTTTGAAACGACTCTGACCGATCTCCCCGAATTCGGCTCGGTCTTCTCCGGTGGACGGTACGACAATCTTGTCGAACGATTCCTGAACAAACCATATCCGGCGGTGGGGTCATCGATCGGTATTGACCGCCTGCTCGCCGCGTTGATAGAACTGAAGGCGATAGAGCTGCGGACTTCGACATCGCAAGTGCTCGTCACCACGATGGATCGTGATAGGATCGCGGATTATCTCAGGATCGTGCATGAGCTTCGGGACGCCGGTATCCGCGCCGAGATCTACTCTGGCGACACGAAAAACCTGACCAAGCAGGTCAAATACGGCGACAAAGTCGGCATCCCGTTCGCGATCATTGCCGGCTCGAACGAGTTTGACGCGGGGACTGTCACAGTCAAGAATCTTGAAGCCGGTCGAGTCAAAGGCTCAGAGACCGCTGACCGCGACGAGTGGCTGAAAGCCTCGGGGATCCAGGAGACCATCCCGCGAACCGAGTTGATCGCCTACCTAAAAAAGCATCTGAGATAGTCTTAGGGCGGGAACTTCCCTGAGCATGAACTCGGGGCAAGTTTCGAGCCCTGTCTCTTGATCCCCCATCCGCCCTTCGGGCACCTTATCCCGAAGGGAGAAGGAACAGATCGAGCGACGCTCTGTCGACGCTCGGCGAGACGCGCGAAGCGGACTAATCCAGACACCTTCTTGCCCTCTCCCACCGTGAGAGGGTGGCCCGAGGACGGGTGAGGGCCCTCCCCTCTGTCATTTTTTCGTCATTTGACCTATGTCAAGGTGATTTCCCGCAATAACTTCGATACTTTCCTCGAAGGATGAATTACTATGAGTTTAGTCGCCAAAGCCAAAGATAATATCCGCTCGCAAATTGAGCGTCAGGGAGTCCAGAAACTCCGCTTTTATGCCCAGCTCGCATCAGCCGCGATCTCCGTCTGGATCGGTATTCAGTTCTACCTCTGGGTGCGCCATATCCAGACCGGGGGAGAAGGCTGGAATATCCCGCGCCCGCCCGGCGTCGAAGGCTGGCTCCCGATCGGATCGTTGGTTTCGCTTCGCTATTTTCTCGAAACGGGCATTATCAACGAGATCCATCCAGCCGGTCTGGTGATATTGGTGATGATCCTGCTGACTGGGTTTGTATTTCGCAAAGCATTCTGCTCCTGGATCTGCCCGGTCGGATTTATCTCCGAGATGCTCGGGGACATATCAGACAAGATATTTGGCAAGCGTATTGTACCGCCCAAGTGGCTCGATTGGCCGCTCCGGTCGGTGAAATATATCCTGCTCGGCTTTTTCGTCTGGGTGATCCTCTTCCAGATGACGCCGCTCGCCATCAAGATGTTTCTCTACTCGGATTATAATATCATGTCGGACGTCCTGATGCTCCGGTTTTTCACCGATATAACCATGTTCGCCCTCGGCGTGATCGCGTTTCTCTTTGTGATGTCGCTGATTATCCGAGGCTTCTGGTGCCGCTATCTCTGCCCGTATGGAGCGTTGCTTGGGATTCTCGGCGTCTTTTCGCCAACCCGTATCAGGCGCAACGATGTTAGTTGTATCAATTGCTCCGCCTGTACCCGAGTTTGCCCGGCGTTTATCAAGGTCGAATCCGTGAAACAGGTCTGGTCGGATGAGTGCTCCGGCTGTATGGCCTGCGTGGACTCCTGCCCGATCAAAAACACGCTGGTGATCGCCGGCGCGCGCAAGAAGCGGTTTTCCACTCGACAGTGGGCGGCCGCGATGCTTATAGTCTTCTGGGGCGCGCTCCTGATGGCCAAGCTCTGGGGACCGTGGGATAACAGCATTTCCCAGGAGCAGTATATCCAAATGATGCCGGGAGCTGAAAAAGGCCAATATGGTCACCCGGGAATGGATGGGAACTGATGGCGAAGCCGATATCCGTCTTTGAAAAGTACGCGCACGAATATGACCTGATGACCAATGCCATAGCGCGGGAGAAGCCGCACGCTCTGGAAATTCGGGCCCTTATCGATCGGTTTCACCCGACTTCGGTGCTCGACGCCGGCTGCGCGACCGGCCTCACCAGCTACCTGCTTGCCAATGCCGGGATACCGGCGGTCGGCATCGACCGCTCCAAGCCGATGCTTGAGATGGCGAAACAGAAGTACTCCAATACGGGGCTCCCGCTGGAGTTCTCATTGGCGCACTTTGAGAAGCTCCCGGCGACATTTACAGATCGCTTTGATCTGATTGTCTGCCTGGCAAACTCCATCTCAGGGGTCGGATCGTCGGCCAATCTCCAGAAGTCGCTGGCAAGTTTTATGCGGTGTCTAAAACCCGGTGGCGTGCTCGTTCTACAGCTGCTCAATTTTGCCGCGATCAAAGAGGGGGAGATCTTCCCGATCCGCGCCACCCGTTCAGGCGATATCCTGTACCACCGATTCACTGAACGGACAGGTTTAGTCCAGCAGATTCATGTCATTCGGACCGACCTTTCGCAAACTCAGCCATCCTACGAGATCTTCCGCCATAGCTACGGCAATTTCACCCGGACCCAACTGCTCGCCGCGCTCAAGCGCGTCGGCTTTGTCAAACCGCTCGCCTTCGGCAAACTTGATCTCTCGGAGAAGTTCAGGGCACGTTCTCGCGATCTGGTCCTGATCGCGAGCCGACCGGCGCGCTGAGCTTCCTTTTAAGATTGCGTTCCGCATCAACTTGGCTATCTTTGCCGGGATTATGAAACTTCGGCTGTTTCTACCGCTATTACTTATCCTTGCCTCGGCCACCGCTTTCGCCCAAGCGGAGCCGGCTTCACCAGCCGGATCCTTTGAGGCATTCCGCCCTATCGGCGAAAGCCGGGTCTGGACTTTCGAGGTTGACCGCCAAACTATCGGCTCACTTACTTCGACAGTCACCGGCAAGACCGAGATCGACGGCATCGACGGATATGTCATACAGCAGGATCTACGGCTCGATTTCGCCAAAGCCGGTTCCGAGATCGCGATTTTGGCGGAGGGAGAGCAATATATCTCCGAGCGCGGATATTATCTCGGCTGTGACCTGAAGCTGACGATCAATGGACAGATGTCCGAGCTGACGATCGAGCGCGATGGTGAACGGCTTGATGCGGTTGTCAAAGGAAGTACAGGAACCACCGAAAACGCGATCCCGTTCCCAGTCGAAGGATTCGGGTACGAGTCGTTCTTTGTCGATCTGTTCGAACTCTACTTCGCGATGCACGGCGCCGAGGTCGGTCAAACCTATCTTGACACGCTGTTTTCGGTACAGTCGATGTTGCCGGTTAATTTCAGCGCGCTCTGTCTTGACTACAAGTGGCAGGGACTGTTCACCGGCAAATACGACTCGGTCTTTGTGCTTAATGTCACACTCCCCGAGAACTTCCGGCTTTACCTGAACAAGTCATTCCATCTCGCCAAAGCTGAAATGCCCGACCGTAAACTGAAGATCTACCAGGATTATGTCGGTCCGGCACGCGGGAGACAGCAGCCGCAGGAGCCCGGCTTTACCGTTGCCGGACTGACCCGTTCGCTTCCGGTGTTACCTGTCTATTTGGCGTTCGCCGCTCTCGTGTTGGCAGTGTTGGCATGGCACGGCCTAAGGTCGAAGTATTCGTACCTGGGTTTTGTCGCGGGATCTGTCGCTTTCATCCTGATCCCCTTCATTTTGCACCCGATTCAGAAGTGGGTGGTTGATTCTGTCGTTATTCCCGGGGCTCAGCGCGGTGAGTCGCTCTACATGCTGGCATTATTGCCGGCCATCACCGCAGGTCTGCTGATCACGTCGATTTTCGCGATCGCGTTGCACTCGCTCAGGCGGGCGCCATGGGGCGCCGCAATTCGCCCGGATCGCCTTGGCGCGTTCTTTGGCGCTGGTTTTGGGGTTGCCGAGTCGGTCCTGTTGGCCACAACCATTCCGTCGAGTTTTCTCTTCTCCATGATGCTCTTCGAGCGCGCGGCGTTTGTGATCCTGTTTACTCTCATTGGTGCTCTCGTCGGTCGCGCACTATTTAAGGACTCGCATGCGATCGTGAAAGCGCTGATCGGATCGGTACTGGTGGTTACTCTCTTCAAGTACCTGCCGATCCTCGTTCAGCAGAGAATCGTTGAGTTGGCGCTCATGTACATTTTGGCTTTGCTGATCGCCCTGATACTGCTCGGCCTTGTGGTGATTATCTTCGCCCGTGAAAAGGCAGCCGCTCCAGGACGAAGGAAGTGACCACGGGCCCCCGCATGAGGCATTCTTGTTGACACTCCAATTGATCGCCGGTATGTTCGACTCCGAAATGAACTCAGGTCGCGAATTTCAATATAATAGCAGGTCTCATCGACAAGACTGATATGGCTCAAGAGATCGTTTACGCCGGTATCGACATCGGCGGCACCAATATCAAATATGGGTTAGTGGACTCCCGGGGGAGAGTACTCTTCAAGGAGCAACGGCCGACGATGGTCGAAAAGGGGGCCGAGCCGCTGATGCACCTGGTAACCAACATCGCCGAGCGCCTGTTGTATCATGCCGCCGAGGAAGATCATCCGGTGAAATGGCTCGGTGTCGGCACCCCTGGTGCGGTTGACAGCAGAACCGGCAAGGTCATTTCTCTTTCACCCAACATTGAAGGCTGGCAGGGGATGGAGATCGGCAGGATACTACGGGATCGGTTGAACCTGGCGGTCTATGTCGATAACGACGTGAACTCGATGGCTCTTGCCGAATCTCGGTTCGGCGCCGCGGTTGGGTATAAATCAGTTTTTTGCACCGCGGTTGGCACAGGGGTTGGGGGAGCGATCGTACTTGATGGCACACTATGGCGTGGCGCAAATTTCACTGCCGGTGAGATCGGCCATGTTTCGATCAATGCGAATGGTCCCCAGTGTCGATGCGGCAATCGTGGTTGCCTTGAAACATACTGTTCGTCGGCGGCCATGCTTGGAACTATTAAGAACCGTCTCAGTAACGGGTTAACGCCGGCATTTGAAGATGTACTTGAGGGGAACATTGAGAACCTCACTGTAAAAAAGCTCTTCGCGGCTGCCAAGAAAAGTGACGAGATCGCTCTCGATGTCATCAGTGAGACCGCCCAGTATTTGGGGACAGCCCTGGCGGGAGTGGTGAACCTTTTGAATCCTGAGATCGTAGTGGTGGGAGGAGGGGTCGCCGATGGCGGCGCGGGATTCCTCGAGACCGTCACCGCGGAGATCCGCAAGCGCGCGTTTAGCACCGCCGTTGATAACCTCCGTGTCGCGCGAGCGTCGCTCGGCAATGACGCCGGCTTTATTGGCGCCGGAATACTTGGAGAAACACGATCATGACCAAAGTAGTCTCTCTCGAAGTAAACAAAGACGACCGTCCGTTGTCGGTGCGGCTCACCGTCTGGTGGGGATATATCTTCGCGTCGATGTACCTGTTGTACGGCGGAGTCAAACTGGTTCTGTCGATCCTGGATCGTCAGTACGGCGATATGGCCAGTCCGGTGCTCTATTTGGTGATCGGCCTGTTATTGATCATGGTCGCGATGGCATACCGCGACTCGAAACAGTGGGGATGGTACGGTCTGATCGCGCTTAATGGGGCTATCGTGATCCTGGCACTGCTCGGCTTGTCGCACATTGAAAATGTTATTCTGCTTATCCTCGCTCTGTTGGCGCTGTTGGGTTTACTGGTCCCATCGACGAAGGACTACATCCTGAGGGAGAGGTAAATCTTCTTGACATCCCTGAAAAAGCTGCTACTTTTGCAACCTTGACATTCCATTGATTTCCTGATTTGGCGCCCTAGCTCAGTTGGTAGAGCAGCAGACTGAAAATCTGCGTGTCCGCAGTTCGATTCTGCGGGGCGCCACTTTTAATTCCCCCCAAAATTGCTGATTCTTGAATGGTGAACTGATCCAGAGGATAAGACTGGCTACGGCGTCGCTTTCGTTTCACAACTGCCGCATCCGCCGCACGCGGTGATCGCTTCGGTCAGGATATCAACCTTGATCTGAGCAAGCATGCGAACACCGCTGGGACCATGCTCCACGGTGTCGATCATGCAGATGTCGTTCGACGTTGACGGCGTGTCGCCAAGCAACGCATGAAGTCCAGACTGCACCGCCAGGAGATGTTTGATCGCGAGATACTCCCAAGTACTGCTCGTCGTGGGGAACACCTCCATCATTAGATCCGGCTTGGTTGCCAGTACTTCAGCGGCTGGCCTATTCTCAATCCACTTTCTTAGAAGCGAAGGATTCCCAACCCCGCCTCCGCAGGTCAACTTGACCAGCGAGTAGTGCGACACTCGGTCCTGATGGTCGAGAGTCAGAGAGAGCACTTCTGTGACATCGCTGCACGGCATACCGACAGAGTACTCTTTTACTCCAGTATTTGTCAAGGAATACTAAGACGTACAGATTTCGGTGGCAAAATTGTCCAATCACAGTGCGACATAACTAGATAACATTTTGCCGCAAAACCGGACTGATTCTCATCCATCCGGGACGATTTAGTCGTTGTTGTTGCCGATAATAGTGATATATTTCACGTGGAGCGGCCGCTCTCCGATAGCGCTTGTTTGGCGGCCGTTTAGCGTAATTTGTCTCTTGGATCGACATAGACCAGAAAGGGCTGACCGATGGTGGTCTCTTCGCCTCACCAAGTACACCCCGAGAAATGGGGGATCGCTCCTCACGTCCTGCAGCTGGAAACTTCCATCATTCGCGAGATCCTAAAAATATCCTCACAGCCGGGCGTTATCTCCTTTGCCGGAGGACTGCCGGCTCCAGAGCTATTTCCTTTGGATGACCTTAAGCGTCTGACCGGACAAGTCATTGACAAGTACGGCGCCGACGCGTTCCAATACTCTCTCTCCATGGGCATCACTCCGCTTCGTCACCTGCTCGCCAAACGAGCCACCGAGCGAGGGACTCTTTCGACGCTGGAGAACATTCTCGTTGTGGCGGGCGCCCAACAGGGCATAGAGCTAATCGCCCGCGCCTTCATTGACCCTGGCGATTACGTATTGGTTGAGAATCCCACCTATGTTGGCGCCCTTCAGGCGTTCAACTATTACCGGGCAAAGTACGTTACGGTGGAGATGGACCAAGAGGGGATGATCGTAGAGCAAGTCGAAGACTGTCTGCGCAAGTCTCATCCGAAACTGATCTACACTGTCTCGAACTTCCAGAACCCGACTGGCATCACCATGTCGTTGGAGCGCCGGCGCGCGTTGGTTGATGCCGCCTGCAGACACAATATCCCGATCGTCGATGACAATCCCTACGGTGAGATCCGCTTTTCGGGCGAGCGTGTCCCAACACTAAAATCATACGGCGGCGATGAAGTGATCGCCTTACGCTCGTTTTCCAAGGTCGTTTCGCCGGGCTTGCGTCT
>JAMPYH010000123.1 GCA_023700785.1 Candidatus Zixiibacteriota bacterium | reverse complement strand
TTCTCTGGTCGCGGGCCGGGGGGCTGGCGCGAAAAGGATCCAACTATCCGAAGTTTGATTTGGAGACCGGAGCCGCGATCAGCCAACTCTTATGCTGTTCAGATAGTTATGAGAGGCGGAGGAGACTGCCACTTTGCTCTTGCGAATGACCTGTTGGCTGTATAACTTGTTGCCCACTATTCGACTGCCGAAGTGGTGAAATTGGTAGACGCGCTGCGTTCAGGGCGCAGTTCTCGCAAGGGAGTGGGGGTTCGAGTCCCCCCTTCGGCACCAAAATCTCAGCCCAAAGCCAGAAGTGTTCGCGGGCCTCTTTCTAGTCTATGTCTTAACGTTCTTTACGAACCCACCTCAGATAGACTTGAAGCGCGTCATCTTTGAACGGGCCTTCCTACCCGGATCCAGATTGAATTTCTACTACTCGCGGTTTCTTTAGGGCATAACGACCGAGATATCCACAACAGCCAACGTCTATCCGTTCGAACAGAAACCCGCGAAGCGTGAGGCCAATTTGCCCGCGCCCGCGGTTGTAACCAACAAAGCGGGTCCATTTAATTGCCGCGGTACTTGTCCGCGACTGCGCCAAATGGTATATTGCCACAGCGGCGGCCGACCAACGGATAACTTACCTCGACAGAGATCTTGGCCGCACGGCAGCTACCACAGGCAGGGTACATCGCCAACCGAAGGGATTCAATTATGTCCGGCAGTTTTCATCCGCAGTTCCATCGTTCGTTCACCGAACTCGGGCTCTCGTCGATCGTCGCCATCTCCGAAGAGGTTCGCCGCCTTGAGGGGACCGGTCGCTCCATTGTAAAATTCCAGCGCGGCGACCTGAACTTCGCGACCCCGCAATATGTGCGTGATGCCCTGGTGGCGTCGCTTGGTCGCGGACGTACCAATTATCCAAAATCAGGCGGCGAACCGAATTTCATCGCGGCGGTCCAGGCATATCATGCTGAGGAGGGAGTTCAATTGGAGAAGTCGCAGATCGTTTGCGTTCACGGTGGCCAGGAGGGACTGCAACTGGCGTTTGGTCTGTTTCGCGGCAAGAAAGTTCTCGGCTTCAGCCCCTTCTGGCCTTGTCTGACCGGCAATATCTTCCCGTACACCGAAACCGAGTTTCATACGCTCGAGCTCGAAGAGACCAGCCGCGGGATCACCTTTGACGCAAATCGTCTTGAGGACGCTCTCAAAAAGGTCGACCTGTTCTATTTTAATTCACCGCACAACCCGACAGGGAAAGTCTTCACTCGCGACGAAACCAAACTGATCGACCAGCTGTGCCGCAAGCATGGCGTTTTGATCATCTCGGATGAACCGTACGACCAGATCCTGTTTGATGGCGTAAAGCATACCAGTATGCTTGAGTTCGAGAACGAGACCACGATCGTCGTGCTCACTATGTCAAAGAGTTTTGCGGCGACCGGGTTGCGGGCAGGGTATGTGATCTGCCGAGATCCTTATGTTTGCGACCTCTTTTCGCGCGCGGATTACAGCCAGACCGCCGGTGTCGCTACGCCGATTCAGGACGCGTACGCGGTCGCGCTGACCGACCAAGCAAATCGCGATGCATGGCTGACGAGCCTCCGCGCCGAGTTGCAGCAGCGGCGCGATTTGCTCTGGAATGAACTTTCACCCGCGTTTCCCGGCCTGGTCAAGCCGCAAGGGGCGTTTTATTTCTTCCCAAATGTGCGGCACCTGGCTGCACCGCAGGTGAACGATGTCGATAGCCACCTGCTGAAACTCTTCCTCGATAACGATGTCGCCATTATTCCGGGCGGGACTTTCGGCAAGGAGGGGTATGTCAGGATATCGTTCGCGGCGACCTCGGCCGAGCAGGCGCGCATTGGCGGGCAAAAATTCGCCGAAGTCGTTCGATCAACCGTGAGTGACCCGGTATAGGTGAAAAAATCTCTCGACGATCTTGTCATATCAAAAAGCCGCCTGCTGAGCAAGCGGCTTTCGTTTTACGCGAGCGAGCCACCGTGAAAAGCGACTCGCGTTAGATCACAAGACAGTTACTTCAATTCGGTCAGGCCGCGGAAGAACGGCTCCCAGTCTTCTACGATCACCGGCTTCTGCTCAAGCAACGCGGCGTCCGCCGGCGAGAGCAGCTTTTTGTCCACCATGACCAGCAGCACATTATCCTCAAACCAGGAGTCATACATCGTCCAATAACCGCCGCTGCCGATGCCTGCGCCCCAGGAGTTCTCGACCTTCCATTTGCGGGGGACTCCATTCGCGGCAGTGTCCGCCGCCAGGATCACCATAGCGTGATTTGGATGTTCATCACGGTAGGCGATCCGGTCCGCTTTGGTGGTCTTAAAGTCGATTCCCAGCGTACCGCTGTAATCCCAGACATTCGCCGCGAACATGCCGCTGTCGCGGAAATTGTCCCGACCGACATCGCAGGCGAACCAGACGATCTGGCTGTCCTGGATCATTTTGTACGTGTACTCTTTGAGCGACGCGATCGGCAGATTGAGGAATCGGATATCCGGCTGCTCGAAGATGTTCCGGCTGCTGATCATCTCAAACAACGTCCGATCCTCTTTGGCGGGGTTGTTCACTATCGCGACGTACTCCGTTGTGAGATCGCCGTAGAACTCTTTGAAGAATGTCTCAGGGGTAAACGTGCGCTCGATCAATACTTTGGTCTCGACACTGTCGCTTTTGTTCGTCGAATCTGTCGCGGCGGAGGAAGTTGTATCTTTGCGCGTGTCTTCGTATCGAAAGACGAACTCTTTTGGCGGCTTGCCATAGGCCGCGATCAGCAGACGGTAGATGTCGCCGAGACGTTCTGTTTTGTAGCTCCGGATAGCCTGTTCGTTCTTGCCGGACTGATGCATCCGACGGATCTCGGCGGTGGATTTGCGGAGTAGCGTGTTCAGCAGGTCGTTGGTCCTTCCGGTCGAAGCTGACTGCTTGGTCTCCGGCATGGCCGATGCCGGCACAACACCGTACTTGCGTACGAGTCCCTCAAAATACTCCCACCAGCCGCCATCGCCGATCGGATTATCAAGATACATCTGGAGAGCGCGGTCGTTGATATCGCGACCCCGCATCGCGATCATCGTCTCGAGGAAGAGATTGGACTTCTCCAACCGGTCATAAAAAGCGAGATAGGCCTGGGAGAGTGCGAAGTCTGACAGCTTCAGCTTGGTCATGACTCGCGGAGTGACAACATTACATCCGGCGAACATCCAGCACCGCCCGCTCGACTTCTGGTCGATGATCCTGGTCCCTTTCAACTCAAAGTTGAACTTGCCGTCAAACGAGTTGACCAGGTCTCGATTGAGAGAAAGACTCTGGATGTCATTATTGGTGGTGGCGTTGATCAGGCTCGTGATAGTCGGATCTTGGGCCAGCTGTTTTTCGAACTCCGCCAGCAATTGCGGCGTGATCGCGCCGGGCTTTTGACCCTGCCCGAATGCCGACGTCGCGGCCAGAACCAGCGTTGAGAGAAGAAACATTCTCCAGATGCGCATCATATTGCTCCTTGGGGCGTACCTACGTTTTGCTGACTATACTACATAAGGGGATTTCCCACAACCGGTTTGGCGCTACAGCCGGCCCTTCCCCGATCGAGACGGAAAAAGAGATATGCTTTTGTATGTGAATGCGTCGAATCGCCGGATACCCTTCGACAGTACGATCGATCCGGGACAACTCACTCAACAATGCCGATTGACAGAACGGACGAAATGGTCGATATTTAACATTATTGAAGTTGTCCGGTCTTGGGCGCGGCCATCGGATGGACCAACCAGAGTGTTTGCCTTTCTACGGAGGTATAGCCATGGTTCGCATACTCCTTCTCGTCTTGTACCTTCTGCTCGGCGTTCTCAATGTCTGGGGGAGTGTACCTACTACCATCAATGACTTCACCATGCCGGGCTCGCAGCCGAATCAGTCCGGCAGCATAAAGACACCTGCGGACTGTAGCTGCCACGGCGGCTACAATCGAGCGGTGGAGCCGATGGCGAACTGGCAGGGAAGTATGATGGCGCAGGCCGCCCGTGATGTATTGTACTGGGCGACCGTCGCGATCGCCAACCAGGACGCGCCGGCCAGCGGCGATCTTTGCTTGAGATGCCACACTCCCAAAGGCTGGCTCGAAGGGCGTTCCGAACCGACAGACGGCTCCGCGCTGACGGCCGATGACCGGCAGGGAGTCTTGTGTCACTTCTGCCACAAGTCGGTGAAACCGTCGCCTATAGGGGTGAATCCGTATTCCGGTAACAGCGCCTACACCAGCGGCACTTATCCCGCGGACCAGGCTTACCTGGCCAAATTGAGTACCATTCCCGCGCATTCGGCCAACGGAATGTACATCGTTGATGATCTGGATGTTCGACGCGGCCCGTATTCCAGTGTCAGCCCGCCGCACGACTTTTATTACTCTCCGTTCCACAACGATGCCTCAATCTGTGGTACCTGCCACGACGTCAGCAACCCGGCCTTCTCCAAAACTCCGGGTGGCGGCTACGAGCCGAATAGTTTTGACCAGCCGGCACCCGACGCAAGCCCGTATGCGCAGTTCCCGGTGGAGAGAACCTTCAGCGAATGGAAAATGAGCGCGTACAACAGCGCTCAGGGTATTTATGCTCCGCAATTTGGCGGTAACAGGGATACTGTCCGCACCTGTCAGGATTGCCACATGCGGGACGTTACCGGCAAAGGCGCCCAGCAGGGAAGCACGCCGACCCGCGGCGATCTTGGCCTGCACGACATGACCGGGGGAAATACGTTTATCCCGATGACAGTCATCGCCGCTTTTCCCGCCGATGGTGTCGATCCTGTAGCCCTTGATTCGGGGATCGCTCGCGCCACCCGGATGCTGAGACTTGCTTCGAGCATGGATCTCTCAGCGGTCATTCAGGGGAACGCCTTTCAGGCAACCGTACGGGTAACCAACGAGACCGGCCACAAGTTGCCGTCCGGTTACCCTGAAGGTCGCCGCATCTGGATCAATATCAAAGCCTATGACTCTCTGGGGAATATGATCTATCAATCAGGAGCCTATGATCAATCGGCCGCGACACTGGCGTACGACAGCGATATTAAAGTGTACGAGATAAAACCGGGGATCTCGCAGTCGCTGGCGCCGGAGGTCAGTTTACCGCCAGGACCTTCGTTCCACTTTGTCCTCAATGACACCATCTACAAAGACAACCGTATTCCACCGCGCGGCTTCACCAACGCCAATTTTGCCGCTATCCAGTCGCCGGCTGTCGCGCATACATACATTGACGGACAGTATTGGGATGACACGCAGTACCAGCTCCCCGGCGCGACCGCCCGCGTCATCTCAACTCTGTATTATCAGACTACTACACGGGAGATGGCGGAGTTCCTTCGCGATGAAAATACCACCAATAGCGACGGGACCAGGTACTACAACCTCTGGTCAACTTACGGCAAATCCGCGCCAGTGGTGATGAAGGCGGATACCTTGCTCTTGACTCCGTTTGGAACCAATCAGGCGCCGGTGTTAGCCGCGATCGGCAACAAAGCGATCGCCGAAAACAGCTCGCTCAGCTTCCGCGTTTCGGCCACCGATGGCGATGGCAGCTCAGTCTCACTGACAGCTTCCCCTGTACCCAGCGGCGCCACATTTACCGATAGCGCGAATGGCGCGGGGTCTTTGGTCTGGACCCCTTCGTACAGCCAGGCCGGGAGCTACAACATTACTTTTAAGGCCAGCGACGGTCAGGCGGTTGATTCTGAGGTCATTACTATCACGGTGACAAATGTCAATCGCGCGCCAGCGTTGGCGGCCATCGGTCCCAAGGGAACTGCGGAGAATCAATCGCTCGCGTTCAATATTAGTGGCGTCGACCCGGATGGAACACCGCTTGCATTGTCCGTGTCCAGCCTACCTTTCGGCGCATCGTTCACCGACAATGGCAACAACACCGGCAGTTTCAATTGGACGCCGACATTCTCACAGGCGGGATCATATCCCGTGATCTTTATTGCTTCCGATGGTTCGCTCACTGATTCAGAGTCGGTGGTGATAACTGTCAGCAATGTCAATCGCCCGCCTGCGCTTGACGCGATTGCCAACAAGACCGCTTCCATAGGTGTTCAACTCGCCTTTGCGATAACCGCGGCCGACCCCGACGCTGACTCGGTGGCTCTTCAGGTGAGAAACCTCCCTACTGGCGCAGTTCTTTCCGAAATCGGGTGGAATGTCTCATTGAGTCGGTACGTCGCCAATTTCACCTGGACTCCGATATCGGGTCAGGAAGGAACGTACAGCGATCTTGTCGCGGTGGCTCTGGATCAGTCCGATTCAACGCAACAGCCGTTTCAGATAGTCGTCACGTTCCAGTGCTGCGTCGGCACGGTTGGCAATGTCAACAGGAGCGCGACCGAGATCCCCGACCTGTCCGATCTTTCGCTTCTGATCTCGTACCTGACCATCTCGCCTCGACCGATCCTCCCATGTTTGGAGGAGGCGAATGTTAATGGCTCGGGGACCATCGATCTTTCAGACCTGTCTCTGCTCATTTCGTATTTAACCGTTTCGCCGCGACCGACACTGCCAGATTGTCCCTGAGTCCTCAGGGCCTTTGAAAGAGCTGCCTCGAATGGCAGCGAAGACCAGCCGGACCGCTTGATCGGAGCGTTCCGGTTGGTCAGCGGCGGCGGCTACCTTAATCTGGCGGAGATCTTCCTACATTCAGTTGTTCCATTAATCTGTGACTCAAGGACTTGGCGAAGCATCCGATAATAGACTTATATCGTCAGGCATCTTAAATTGCCAAGGAGACTCATTCGTGGAGAATCGTCGCAAACATCCACGACTGGCTCCCAAGGAATACTTGAAAGTATTCGACCGCACGCACAATATCCTTCTTGGGGAACTGGTCAATCTGTCATCTGAGGGCGCGATGTTGGTCACGCCCGGGCCGATCAAAGCATCGACCGTTTTCAAGTGCCGCGTCATCCTGACCCAGGAGATCCTGGGGAGAGGCGAGCTTACCTTTGAGGCGGAATGCCGTTGGTGTCGCAAGAACATCCCCGCCGATCGGTGGGAGTCAGGGTATCGACTTCAACTGAATCCACAGGAAGCTGAGATGATCGAGTATCTCTCGCTTGGATTCAAATTATGTGACTGGGGAGATGACGATCTTCGCGACGTGCGTACCACCGAACTGGAGAATCGCCGTCGGTCGGTCAGGTACGAACTGGAAGAACCGTACCCGGTCTTTGAGTTATTGAGCTATCGCCAGATAGGGGTCGTCGCGGACCTGAGCGTGGACGGCATGCGGTTGATCACGCCAAAGCCGATCGCGAAAGACGCGCAGTTCGCCTGCCGCGTCAAACTTCCGACCACGGTCTTTCGCGAAGATTATCTGATGGTTGATGTCAAGTGTATGTGGAGCCGCAAACGCGACACAACCGGCGATTTCGAATCCGGATACAGCATTGTCAAATTATCCAAAGAAGACGCCGCGATCATCCTGCATCTGCTGATCCACTCCTCACGCGCGCGTAAAACAAAACCGCGTGTGCGGGTACTTGGTTAGCGCCTGCCAGTTACAAAAAAGCCCTCCACGCGGAGGGCCTTTTTGTATTCACAGCAGAGTGTATTATTCTTTATGCGCGGTAGCCGGCGCGCCGGGCTTTTCCATCATGGACGCCATCATGACGCACTTCTCGTGCATCGCGGCGAGCTTGGCCTGTACCGCCGGGTCGGTTGCGGTAAGCACTTTCATGTCC
>JAMPYH010000122.1 GCA_023700785.1 Candidatus Zixiibacteriota bacterium | reverse complement strand
GTCACCTAATTCCCGCATTTCAATGATCCGCTCCAAAAGTTCGGGCCTTTTCGCAAAAGAGGAAAAGAGCGGTTGGTGATACCATGTTCGCAGGAATACCGCCAGCGATGAAGACTCTAGTGCTTTCGCTCGCGCGTGATCCTGGTCATGCCGCTCTCTCCGTTCCTGTTCGCTCCGAATCCCCGCCGTGGCCGACTCCAGGATCACCTGGCTGAAGCGAGCGGGATAATGTACCGCCAGGTAGAGCGCCAGGCGCCCGCCCATCGAGTAGCCGCATACCGCGACCTGCGCGAGCTTGAGATCCTCGACGAGACTCACGATCTGGCGCGCGCACCCATCGATAGAATAGTGAACGTCCGGTAAACCAAGCGACTGCCCATGTCCTGGAAGATCGACCGCGATGACGCGAAACTCCGCGCCTATTTCCGCTATGATCTCATCCCAGTCGCGCGCGTCGCCCAGAAATCCATGCAGTAGCAGGACCGGCGGCTTGGTCGGCTCAAGCGTATCACGATAGCGCAACTGACTTCGGCCGCCGCTCACAACTTACCCACCTCCGCGGCGATACTCGTCACCAAAGACGCGTGGAAGCGCTGATTCGCTTCGCGATCGACTATAAGTTCAATGATCGAAACTCTCGTATCGTGGCAGGCGCTGCGATAGGCGGGCAGGAATTCGGAAGCTGATTCGGCCCTGGTATAGGGGATGCCGAACATCTCCGCGGCTCGCGCGAAACCGAGTCCGTGCGGCACGACAAAGTACCTTTCGAATGCCGAACCGAATTCGGCTATCGGCAAATGTCCGAAGATCCCGCCGCCGTTATTGTTGATCACAACTATGGTCAGGTGTATGTCACTATGTTTCAGGATCGCCAGCGAATTGAGGTCGTGAAGCATCGCCAGGTCGCCGATCAGAAGGGTTACCGGTCTGCGCGTGCCGCACGCATAACCCGCGGCTGACGCGATAGTGCCGTCAATGCCGCTCGCTCCACGATTACAGCCGACCGAGACTGGCGGTCCTTGCGGCGAGTAAAACATGTCGAGGTCACGGATCGGCATACTGGACGCCGCCCAGATCGCCGAATCACTCGGTATCTTATCCGACACCAGACTCGCGATCAACGGCTCTGAAAGTCGATCACTCGACTTCAGGATCTTCTCAAGATTGACCTCGGCGGTTTTCGCGGCAGCCTTCCACGCTTCCAGCCAGCCGAAATGCCTGGACGAACTCAGTGATTCAGTGATCTGCCGCACGCCCGACGCAAGGTCAGTCTGCAGCCGCATGGTCACTCGCTTGATAGGATCATGCGGAAAGGGATGGTCAAGCAATTGGAGATATGTTGACGGTTCCGCATGCTCGAGATACGCCAGCAACCGTTTTGAGGTCAGCCGTGAGCCGATCTGCAGCACCGCGTCAGGCTTTTGTATCGCGGTGAATCTTTCGGACGCGAGGATCAGGTCGAAGTAGTTAATTCGCGAATTGATCCTCCCCGCTCGCAGACCGGAGCCACTGTCCGCGATCATCGGCCATTGTAGATGCTCGGCAAGTTCAATGACGGCATTTCGCTCAATCCGGTTCCTAAGCCCTCCCACCACCAGCATCGGCCGAGACACCTTCCCGAGCGCGTTCGTCGCGGCGGCGAGTTCCCCCTCGCTCAGCGAAGATACTGCGGCGGTGTTCTTGGATGGAGAAACTCTGCCGGAGATCCATGACGTAAGCGAAGCCGCGTCGCGGCTGTCATTTTCTTCATTTTTCACCGGCGCGAGCGGCTCGCGAAACATGCAATTGAGATGAACCGGCCCCATCGGTGATCCGGTGGATCGCTGGTACGCTTCATCGGCGATATCCAAAATGAAACTCGGCGGATGTTCGGACGAGGGACAGGGGATATCGCGCTCCCATCGCGGATACCTGGCAAAGATCCCCGGCTGCGTGATCGTTTGATTGGCGCCTCGATCCCGAAGCTCTGGCGGTCTGTCCGCGGTCAGGAGGATCATCGGTACGCAATCCATGGATGCCTCAATGACCGCCGGATAGTAATTCGCCACTGCCGTCCCCGACGTACAGATCACTGCCGCCGGTCGTTGTGTCGCGCGCGCGTACCCCAGCGCGAAGAAGGCTGCCCCCCGCTCGTCATAATGGGTGATGGCTTGCGCGTTGGGATTATCGGCCACTGCCAGGACCAGTGGTGTGGAGCGCGAGCCGGGAGAGATCACAAACTGTGAGACGCCGAGCCGGGTCAATTCTTCGATGAGCAGTGATGCCCAGAGCGAATTGATGGTCGCGATGTTGAGAGTCATTTATCGGTGAAGATCGATGTAAACGTATTGAACTTCTGGTCGATCTCGTCCCACTCGGCGTCCGGATCGGATCCTTCGACAATTCCCGCACCGGCGTAGAGCGTCAGCGCGTTTTCCCGGATGGTGGCCGAACGGATACCGACCGCGAATTCGGCGCTGTCGTTTGAGATCCAGCCGATCGGGCCGGCATACGGACCGCGGTAGAACGGCTCGAGCGATTGTATCAGGTCGATCGCGACCTGCTTGGGATAACCGCCCACCGCCGGCGTCGGCTGAAGAGCGCGAAGGATCTCATCATCGCTGATCCCCGGCTTTAGCGTCGCGCTGATCTTGACCACCAGATGTTGCACATTGGTGAGCTGGACAATGTTCGGATCGGACTGGATATCGATCTTCTCGACCAACGGGCGCAGCGACTCCGCGATCCCGGTAACGACCAGTTCATGCTCCCGGCGATCCTTGGATGAGTGCAACAGATCATCGCGATAGCGATCGTCCTCTGCCGTGGTTTTCCCCCGAGGTCGGGTACCGGCCACGGCTTCAGTCTCGATCAGCCTGCCGACTCGACGGTACAACTGTTCCGGGCTGGCGCCGATGAACGGATCGAACGGCTTGCGGTCGAGTCCAAAGATATAGGCATGCGGGTTGGCCGTGCGAAGCAGCTTTAGCAAACTCCACGGACTCACGGGCGCCGCAAATCGGCAGGTGGACTTTCGCGCGAGCACAACTTTCTCAAGTTCGCCGCGAGCGATCCCAGCCACCGCGCGATTGACCGCTATCGCCCATTGCAGGCGGGACTGCGCTTCATCGCGTTCGGCCATGCGAAACGAGCTTGCCGCGATGTTTTCATCCCAGACCAGTTCAGCAAGTCCCAGCGAAAGTATCTCGTGCTCTCCGCTGTTTTGCAACAGGCAGGTCAGCCAGGTTTCCCCGCCAACGGTGATCAGTTCGATATCCGGGAGAAGAAATGAAAATTGCGGCGCTATGGGCGGCTGGCCGACATGAAGTCCCGCGACGAAGGGAAAACTGTTAAATCCGCGGATCGACAACGCCGCCGAAAGCGAATCGTCTCCCTCAGCGTGATCGACGCATCCGCGAAGGATACCCGAGGTGGCAGTCGGTAGTTCAAGACCAAATCTCGGCAACAAAAGCCCGGCGCGCTCGCTTGTTCCTTCTCGATCCCGCCAGTAATATTTGGCGATCACTTCCTGTGATTCCAGCCACTCCAGCGGATCGACCTGCCGGATCTTCGCGGCAAACCGCGCGTAACCAGGCGTAGTCCCCTTCGACAGTCGGGCGACATACTCCGCCAGCCGTGCGCGCAGATCTCGAGCGGCTTCGACGCCGGTCTGCTCGAGCGTGATCTCAGGAGAGAGGCTCACCGCTTGTCTCCCGAGTAGATCGTCGCGATGCCGAAAGTCAATTCGGTGGCCTGAACATTGGTGAAGCCGGATTCTCGCATCAGAGTGCAAAACGCCTCACCGTAGGGGAAAGTTTCTACCGTTTGATTGAGATAGCGATACGCGTGCGAGTCGCCGGAGATCAAGCCGCCAAGCCGCGGAAGGATATGCCTGAAATAGAACAGGTAACCGTGGCGAACGAATCCGTTGCGCGGCAGGGAAAACTCCAGGATCAGCGCGCGCCCGTTCGGCCGAAGAACTCTGTACATCTCGCGAAAAGCGGCTGGAACATCTAAGACATTGCGAATCCCGAAAGTAATAGAGACCGCGTCGAATAAGTTGTCGGTAAACGGGATCGTGCCGGCATCGCCGGTCTGGAGCGTAAGCAGCCGGTCAAGTTGCTTCGCGACGATCTTCTCCCGGCCGAGCGCGAGCATCTTTTCCGCCAGATCAATGCCGACCCCCGACCGGAGTTTCCCCGTTTTCGCGAGTGTGATCAACTGGTCGCCGGTCCCAGTCGCCAGATCGAGAACGTCTAATTCGCTCCTCTCCGGCAACATCCCCGCCATCTTTCTGCGCCAGGCAACATCCCGGTTGCCGGACAACAGATGATTGAGCAGATCGTACCGGTGGGCGATCCGGTCGAACATTTTCCAGACTTGTTGGCGCGACAGTGACTCGGGTGCCGTCATGATCGATTCCTCAGAAACCTGCATCCGGATAATATAGCGGTCCTGAGGCGTGGTTCAAGTGAATCGGACGTCGTTCGCTATTCTGCTTAATGCTTTGCAATTAAGCAGGTTACGTAAGGCATAGCCTGAGTGTCGACCTATTTAAGAACACCAAAATAGTACAACACAGGCAGGATCAGACCCGCGATGATCGCTTCTCCGCCGATCAAACCCGACGCTACCGTCACATAATGTCGCTCGTATGACTGAGGCGACATCTTCGACCAGATCCATCCAAGTACCGCGCCGGCGCCAACCGCCAGATTGAGTGTCCCCGGTAGTATCAGCGCAAACCCAAATCCAGCGGCGCTCGGAACAAATCCCCAGCCGGTCCAGTGTCTCAGCAAAACAAGCAGAACTCCCACGATTCCCGCGATCACGGTCCAGAGCAGGGCGTCTGGCGGAAACGCCGCGATCCCCTTGGACATCAATACGGCCATGTTGGACAGTTTTAGTCCGGTAGGCGCGACCAGATCTTCCCCCAGCTTGTAGCGATTGGTCAGGATCGGGTACATGATCGCGACCGACGCCGCGCCGATGCCGACCGCGTAAAACTGCACCCAGGTCAGAATGCGCGGTGTTGAACCGACCATTTTGCCGGTCTTAAAGACCTGCATGAGGCCCTCGCCTTGCGAGTTGATATTTCCCGCCATACCTGCCGCGACCAGATTGTGGCCGATTGACGGCGAGAAGATCCTGAAGATCGCCTGGAGCGTGTTCGCCATCAGCGAAACCGGGCCGTTGTTGGTCTCCCCCAGCACTCGCACGCCGACCAGGATAAGCGGCAGGCCAAGAATGACCGACATCACCGTTTGCCAGAACGGCAAGCTGAAATTGAAATGCTGGAACAAGGCGAGCAGAACGGTGAACAGGGCTGACATCAGGATGATCGTCCGAAGCGATACATCTTCGCGATGATCCGCCGCGGCTTTGGCCGCGGACAGACCTTTAAACATCGCCACCAGTGAGCGCCAGCGCAGCAGCACCGCGGTCAAGGCGGCGGTGACCATCAGCGCGGTCGCCGGCCACATAAACCAGAGCATCGCGATCGAAAAATGATTGTTGGCAAGATAGCGATTCGCCAGGCCGCCATGTTGCGTCAGGAACTCCGACTGCTCGGGTGTCGGCGCGACTCCACTAGTGACCAGACCGCGCACTTGATCAACATATTCAGGCGCGACATTGGAAAGAACGATCGATAGTCCGGCATGATCCATGATAACCGGCCCGAAAAAATAGACCACCGCAGTACCAAGAAGCATCGATACACCCACATTAAGACCGATCAGCATGCCGGTACCGATCGAGAGCACGTTCCACTCGACGCCGATGGCGAATCGTCCGGCGAAGTTCCACGTATGCAGGAGAGCGACACCATCGCGAAAGAACGCCACTACCGCGCCGACAAGGGCCGAGATCCCGAGAGTCCTAAGTCTCCCGCCGCCGGCCGCGCCTTCGACGGCATCGAGCACATTGATCGTCTCGGCCGCGGCAACACCATCGGCAAAGATCATTTGCGGATCTTCGACAAAATACCTGCGGAAGAGCGCGGAGAAAAAGACGCCGATCGCGCCGGAGCAAAAGAGCCAGAAAAACATCTGCCAGGCGCCGATCTTGACATGCGCTTCCGCCGGGACCGATTCGTTCATCTCCAGATAGCCAAACGCCGCGGCGACAACGCACATGAACGCGGTTGAGGCCGCCGACGTCGCCGCTGACTGGATGATATTATTCTGGAGCGCGTTCTGGCCGCGCGACTTGCGCGCGAACGCCAACAGGAACAGCGCGCCAAGAAACGCCGCCAGCACCGAAACATTCGGTCCCATCCCCAGTTTGAGCACGATATACGGGTAAGCCATCGAGATGATGGCGGAGATGACGAACGCTCCGACGATTGACTGCCAGGTGATCTCTTTCCGCGCCATGGATGCTCCTTTCACGGTGAAGCGGCGACCCGCTACTCTTCGTTTCAGACTCTGATCGGGAAAAGAAAGTGGATTGACAGTGATCCACGCAACGGGAAATTGATACCTGCGCCCCGCTTTCTGCTTCATCGTGATAACGGCCAAGCGCGTATAATAGGCAAAACCATTACAATCGGAGGATCCATGAAACGTGCAACCTTCAGGCCGGTGCTTGCCTGCATGATCGGCCTCCTTCTGGTCTCCTGTCAGGGGAATGCGGACTCAAATCGAAACAGCCCGTTGAGCCCGGACCAGAACATTATCGCGTCGGTGGTAGGCGATGCTCGCCTTAGGATCCCGGAGTTTCCTTCCGGGCCAGATGGGTTTGTCGGCGGAATTACGAATCCCTACCTGATGTACACCCCGGGAAACAAGTTTACGTATGGAGCGCAGACCGACGAGGGGGCGGAGAGGATCGTGATCGACGTTCTCTCCGATACGAAAACTATCCTTGGAGTCGCTACAACGGTCGTGCATGATCAGGTATTTCTCAACGATACGCTGATCGAAGATACCTACGATTGGTATGCGCAGGACAGCAGTGGCAATGTCTGGTACTTTGGTGAAGATACCAAGGAGTATGAAAACGGGGTCGTGGTGAGCACCGAAGGATCCTGGGAGGCTGGCGTCGGCGGCGCAGTATCCGGTATCGCGATGCTGGCCGTGCCCCGTATAGGGCTATCCTATCATCAGGAATTCGCCGAGGATGTCGCTGAAGATATGGCACAGGTTGTCGGGCCTCCTGCCACAACCGTCGAAATACCCTTCGGCAGATTCGAGAATGCCATCCGGATTATGGAATGGACGCCTCTTGATCACAGTGTGCGCGAGTTCAAGTATTACGTCTCCGGCGTCGGCATGGTTCTCGAAGTCAGCCCTCGCTCCGGCGTACGGGTGGAATTAATGACAATTGATTAGCCGTCTGATTGATGGATCCAGGAAAGGCTATCGATCAACCAAGTTCACGTTGATCGTTATCAGCAACGATTGACCCGCAACAAAAAGCCCCGCAGGCGCGCGGATCTGATTTCCCCATCAACCCACCCGAGGGGTGGGGCACAGTGGCGATTTGCGGTCGTCGTCATCGCGAGCCTCGCTTATCAATTTGACAAGGCGAGGCGTGGCGATCTCAGTTCATTTGATTATCACCAGTTTCCCGATCTGCACTTTCCCGTCGTCTCCTTCGACAGACCAATAGTACAGCCCGGACTCCACTGCCATGATATTCCGATTGATCAAGTCCCAGGTATCATGGTCTGAAGCCGGGTCATTCGGATCCATGTCGTGACGAATTTCTCGGACAAGATCTCCGTCCAAAGTGTGAACCCGGATCCAGCATTTGGCGGGGAGATTG
>JAMPYH010000121.1 GCA_023700785.1 Candidatus Zixiibacteriota bacterium | reverse complement strand
GGATCCCGCGCGGCACGGTGATGTCGCGGCTGTATTACGCCAGAAAGAAGTTAGCCAATCTGATGAGGCGAAGTGATGGATGAACGATGGCAGAAACTCCTGGCGGGCTACCTTGACAATGAATTGACCGAGGCAGAACGCCGGGAATTTGATAGCGAACTGCAGCGCAACCCGGAGCTCCGGGCTGAACTGGAGCAGTTTACCAACTTAAAGAGGGTAACCGATTCGGTGAGATACGCAGACCTTCCTGACGCGGTCTGGGAGACCTACTGGTCATCCATCTACCGCAAGCTGGAGCGCGGCCTCGGCTGGCTCCTTTTCTCGGCAGGCGCGATACTGCTGGGTTGCTACGGCATTTTCCAGATGCTCAGCACACTCTATATGGACACCCGCATTTCCATGATCGTCAAGGTCGGCGTTACCGGCCTGTTGTGTGGGTTGGTGATCATCCTGGTCTCGCTGATACGCGAACGGATCTTCGCCTACAAAAATGACCGCTACCGGGAGGTATTGAAGTGATCATTGTTACCACAGCCGATGTAAAGGGGAAGCGGGTTGTCAAAGTGCTCGGTTTGGCGAAGGGGAACACCGTTCGCGCCAGGCATGTGGGTCAGGATGTTGTGGCGTTCCTGAAAAATCTCGTAGGCGGCGAAGTAGGCAATTATACTAAACTACTCGCCGAATCACGAGAACAGGCCCTCGACCGGATGATCTCCGACGCTCAATCCCAGGGGGCCAACGCGGTGATCATGGTCCGATTTCAGACATCGATGATCATGGCCGGCACCGCCGAACTGCTGGTGTACGGCACCGCGGTTGTCCTGGCTGACGAGTGACCGACTAAAACTTGCGTTCTTGCGCGGGCGACGTTTATTCCGGACATGGCAGCAACGGACGCCCGCATTTCTTTTCTGACACCTCCCCGCGCTGTTCTCTTTCTCGCGGTCGCTTATCTGCTTGGGCTCTGCTTCTTTTTAATCTACCGACTGACATTTCTCGCTATCTTCGCCGCACGGGCCGGCGAACCTGCTTTCGCCGACATTGTCACGGCATTTGTCGTTGGCTTTCGATTTGATACGGTTGTCTTGCTCCTGGCCCTCCTTCCCGCGCTCGTGGTACTTCCTTGGGTGAAGTTGAATCGAACCTGGAGCGCAAAAACGGCGGTCGGCTACCTGACACTCATCTTTTCACTGCTTGTCCTCGGAATGTTAGCCGATATTCGATACTACAACTACTTTGACACCCACCTCAATTTTCAGGCTCTGCAGTACCTGCTCGCGGGCGGCAAAACCACCTGGCACGTGACTGTCACGGAACCATTCTTCTGGCCGGCGATCATTCTCTGGCTGCTGGTGTCAGTTCTCATCTTCGTGCTGGTTCGCAAACTTGTTTACGCCTTCGCCAGACGCCATGAACCGACTCGCCGGCTCCACACGACCGTCTGGTTTCTCATTGTCGCGGCTCTCACTGTATTTGGTATTCGCGGGCGAACCGGCATTTCTCCTATTGATTGGGGCGTCGCCTACATTAGCGACAATCCATTTATCAATCAACTCGGCCTGAACGGCATCTATACCTTCGGCAAGGCGTTCAAAGAGGAAGGTCACGACCCGCGACTGGTCTATATACCCGAGCGCTTTCGCTATCCGTTTGTTCCCATTGATGCCGCGTTGGATACGGTCCAGGCTATGCTCGCGTTGCCCAATGATCGCTGGCTTGAGCCGGAGAGATCGCTGCTGCGAGAGACGTCAAATCCAGCGAGATTTGGTTTTCAGCCAAACGTGATAATCGTTCTGATGGAGAGCTGGACCGGGCGCTACACAGGAGCTCTCGGCTCCGATCTGAATCTCACTCCTCGCTTCGACAGTCTCGCCGCCCACGGCATCCTCTTCGACCAATTCTACGCCACTGGATCTCGAACAAACTACGGAATGGCGGGGACACTTTGCGCTTTTCCCTCCCTCCCCGGGCGGTCGATCCTCGATCGCTATAACGCGCGTCACCCTTTTGTCGCTTTGCCGGCCATATTGGAGCAACGTCGATACACCAACCTGCTCGCGTACGGCGGAGACCTGGCCTTTGACAACATGCAGGGTTTTTTCAAGACTCAGGGGATGCATCGATTTTGTGGAGAGAAAGAGTACGGGACAGAAAATATCTTCGCGAAATGGGGGATCCCGGATGAGGTCGTGTTCACTAAGACCGTTCGTATGATCGACTCACTTCCCCGGCCGTACAGTCTGACGCTGCTGACCCTTTCCAATCATGAGCCTTTTGACCTGCCTGATTCTTCGATACAAATATACTTCGACGACTCCGAAGAATCCCGCGTTCGCAACGCTCATCGGTACGCCGACCACGCCCTGGGGCTGTTCATGGACTCAATGGCGACACTGCCCTCTTTTGATTCTACTATCTTCTTGTTTGCCAGCGATCATAACAAACTTGAGCCGGCCGTACCGACGCCGCATCCGCTGCAGTTTAGGGTGCCGATGCTCATTTACGCTCCCAAAATGCTTGGGGATTCCGGCCGAGTGATCTCGACTGTCGGGGGACAGACTGACATTATCCCGACATTGATGGGATTGCTTGGGGGAACCTATACACATGCAAGCTGGGGGCGCGACCTGTTGGGGCTGGACAAAGACGATCCCGGTTTTGCCTCGATCTGCATGCTGAACAAGACCGGTCTGGTTGAAGGGGAGTATGTGTACACGGAATGGATCGACCTGCCGCCGTCGTTCTATCGCGTCTCAGAACTCGACCGATTGGTGGTCAACGCGATCGATCGCCGCAACGAGGCTCCGGCCGATTATGCGCGGATGCAGCGACGGTTGCGCATCTTCATGCAACTTGCCGATCAGCTGTCCACTCCACTACAAAAATAGGACGCCCGAAACAAGCGTCCTATTCTACTCAAAGTCTATCGAATTCAGAGTTTGATCTCGCCAACTGCCGCTTCGGCCGCCGCGACTATCTCACCCGACCGAACCAGTTCGGTCACGATCTCAATGTCCGGATAAAGCGGGCGGTCGTCCACCAGTTTGGTGAGTTTCTTGCGGATCACCGCGAACGCCGCTTCGGTCCCCTTCCCTCCCTTGAGCGGGCGTCGGAAATCAAGCGCCTGCGCGGCCGACATCAACTGGATCGCCACGCAGATCTCGGTGTTCCGAACGCACTCGGTCAGTTTCATCGCGGTGAGGGAGCCCATGCAGACATGATCTTCCTGGTCCGCCGACACTGAGACGTTGTCCACAACCCCTGGGTGGGCCAGCATCTTGTTCTCGGAAACAAGGGCTGCTTGTGAATATTGGGCTACCATCAGCCCCGAGTTTAATCCCTTGCCTTCGACCAGGAAATCCGGCAGGCCGGAAAGCACGGGGTTCATCATGCGGTTGGTGTGCCGCTCCGCCAGATCCGCGAACTCGGCGATCGCTATCGCCAGGAAATCCTGCGCCATCGCCACCGGCTGGCCATGGAAATTCCCGGCCGCCAGATACTCATCCTGTTCGGTGAAAAAAAGCGGATTATCGCTGACGCCGTTTATCTCGTCGAGATGTTCCTTAGTGCAATACTGTAGAGCGTCAAGCGACGGCCCCATGATCTGCGGGATGCACCGAAGCGAATAAGCGTCCTGTACCTTCCCCTTGTTGCCCGGAATGGTCTCGGAGCCGGAGATAAGCCGGCGGATGTTTTCCGCCACAACCTGTTGACCGCGATGATTCCGGATCTTGTGCACACGATCATCAAAGCAGGTGACCGACGAGCTGACCACATCCACAGTCATTCCCGCCGCGATTATCGCGTTTTTGGCCAGCATGTGGGCATCGTACAGCGCGAGCGCGCCTACGCCGGTGAATGCCTGGGTTCCGTTGATGATTCCCAGGCCCTCCTTAAAACTCAGCGTTATCGGCTCGATACCGGCGGCCTTCATGGCTTCCTTCCCCGACATCATCTTGCCGCCAAAAAACGCTCGCCCTTCTCCCATAACAACCTCCGCGATCATCGAAAGCGGCGAAAGATCACCGGATGTCCCCAGCGATCCCTTTTGATAAACTACGGGATGAACCCCCTTATTGAGCATGGCGATAAGAGTTTCGACAAGAACCGGCCGGACCCCTGAGTATCCCTTGGACAAACAGTTGGCGCGAAGCAACATCGCGGCGCGACAATCTTCCTCGGGAATGATCTTCCCCACCGCCGCGGCATGCGAATAGACTATTCGCTTCTGTAGTTCCATCCCCTGTTCGGGCGAGATCTGGATGCGGGCGAACTCACCGATGCCCGTGGTCACTCCATAGACCGCGACCCCGGCTTTTACTTTTCGTTCAATGACCTCTCGGTTGGCCTTGATCGCGGCCAAGGACTCGGGCGACAATTTGACTATTGCCCGTCCGCGGGCGACTTCGTGCACCTGTTCGATGCTGAGATCAGCTCCATTTATGATAACTTCTTTGGCAGCCATGCGCCACTCCAATCGTACTCAATTTGTTACTCGCTAATAGCTTAACGTGATAATCTAATCCATCGCTTTATGGCGACAGACTACTCGTCCTGGAGGCCGGATCCGGCCAGAGCATTATAGTAAGAGGCAAACGAAAGAATCGCCTTGGTGTGTGCGGCGGGAAGTCGGCGTCTGAAGATGTGCGGTACCATACCATTACCTCCGCCACAAAGATACCAGCCAAAATCTGATTGTCAACTGGGGAGGTGACCGTGCTATACTTCGTCTATGGCGACGAATTTGACCA
Organism: Candidatus Zixiibacteriota bacterium; assembly: GCA_023700785.1. Taxonomy (GTDB): domain Bacteria; phylum Zixibacteria; class MSB-5A5; order GN15; family FEB-12; genus FEB-12. The sequence continues at coordinate 3,060 of JAMPYH010000121.1, read as the reverse complement.
TCGAGAGCCTTTTTGAACGGCGCACTTTTGTAGCTGTCGATACTGAAACGACCGGCCTCTGGGCGATCTCAAATAGGATTGTGGAAATTGGCGCGGTTAAGTTTCGGCTCGGCAAAGCAGAGGTCGAGACATTTCAGTCACTGATCAATCCGTTGGTGCCGATGCCGCCCGAGGTCATCCCGATACATCATATAACTGACGCTATGGTCAAAGATGCCCCGACCGCCGCCGGGGTCCTCCCCCGTTTTCTTGAGTTCATTGGTGAGGCGATTCTAGTCGCCCATAACGCGCCGTTCGACATTTCATTCATTGGCTGCGAACTGGATCGCTGCAAACTGCCGCTGCCGGAGTCCGCAGTGTATGATACGGTCGATATTTTTCACCGGCTGTATCCTGGCTTCCCCTCCTATTCGCTGCTATCGCTGGTGCATGCGTTCAAGATAGCTGAGTCACAAGAGCATCGGGCGCTTGCCGACGCCTATCAGGTGCGCGGACTAATGGAAATGGCCGCAACGCGGTTGCTGGACTTTGACGATCCGAACGAAGTGATCCGTTCGTTCACAATTCACCGCATGAGCGAGTGGCGCGGACGAGAGATCGAACTGCCGGCGGAATACACCGATATCACGGTCGCGATAAAGCATGGCCTACCGTTGGAGATACTGTACGCGTCGGAGAACGCTCTGCCGCAGCGGCGTATAGTCCATCCGAAACAGGTTCACTCTCGGCGCGCTCACTTCTATGTTCTGGCCTACTGTGAACTGGCACAGGCTGAGCGAACTTTCCGCCTCGACCGGATCCAGTCGTTCCAATTGATTGACAACTGATCGAACTCAGGCTGGTTGAGCATCCCGACCCGGGAACAGAATCCTGTGTTTTGGTGTACATAGACTATACTAGTCTTAATTCCCAACAGGAATAGGTACGCGGTATGAGTCAACCTCCAAAATCTATTCATCTGATCATGGCCGCGGTTCTGGTCGGCTGTGCGGCGGGTACGGCTGCGACGAGTTCGCACGGCGCCACGCCGCTGACGGTTACCCCGGTTGTCTCGGGACTCAACCAACCGATCTTCGTGGCCTACTCGCCTGGCGACACGACTCGCCTTTTTGTGATCCAACGCGGGGGACTGATCCGGGTAGTCAAAAACGGCTCGTTGCTGTCGGCTCCGTTCATGAACATTACCCCCCTCATTTCGACCAATGGTTCCGAACAGGGACTGCTTGGACTTGCCTTCCATCCGCAATATGCCAGCAATCGATATTTCTACCTGAACTACATTCGGAAATCCGACAGCGCGACCATTGTCAGCCGCTTTCAGCGCTCCGCGACAAGCCAGGATTCCGGTCTCGTCGCCAGTGAGTCGATCGTCATGGTCGTCCCGCAACCGTACGCAAACCACAACGGCGGGATGATGGCATTCGGCCCCGATGGCTACCTCTATATCGCCCTCGGCGATGGCGGCTCCGGCGGTGACCCGGGCAATCGCGCGCAGGACAGTACCACTTTACTGGGCAAGATCCTTCGCATCGACGTTGATGTCCCCGCAGGTTATGCCATCCCGCCAACCAATCCGTTTGTCGGCCGACCCAACTGGCGCGAAGAGATCTGGGATCTTGGCCTGCGCAATCCCTGGCGTTTTTCATTCGACCGATTGACCGGCGATATCTATATCGGCGATGTCGGACAAGGGACATGGGAAGAGATCGACTTTGAGCCCGCCGCGACCGGCGGCCAGAACTTTGGCTGGCGGCGCAAAGAAGGGGATCACTGCTACAATCCGCCAATGAACTGCGAGGTCGGCTTTACCCTCGTTGACCCGATCGAAGAGTACAGCCATTCCTTTGGATGCTCTGTAACCGGCGGATATGTTTACCGCGGGTGCGCCATTCCAGACTTGCAAGGAACGTACTTCTATGGCGATTTTTGTTCCGGCCGCGTCTGGAGTTTCACATACGATGGGGTTACACTGACTGATTCAACTGAACGGACCAGCGAACTAAATCCGGGGACATTGTCGATCTCGTCGTTTGGGGAGGATTGGAACGGGGAGATCTACATTGTGCATTATGGCGGAACTCTCTACAAGATCATTCCGGATGGTGTCCCGAATGCTTGCGGCGCGACACCGTGTTGTACCGGCACCACCGGCGACTTGAATCGTGCCGGCGGTACAGACCTGACCGACCTCAGCTACCTGATATCCTACCTGACTGTCATCCCCCCGCCCGCTCTGCCGTGCGAAGATGAGGCGAATATCAACGCAGTTGGAGGAGTTGATATTTCAGACTTGAGTTTACTGATCAGTTACCTGTTGGTCGGCGCCACTCTCCCGCCCTGTCCGTAGGCTGACATTTGACCTCGGCTTTTGCCCAGGAAAAAGCCCCGCTTGTGCGGGGCGCAGATCGGTCGATCTCTCTGCAGTACGCGCTACGACTCCAGTTTTGCGTCCAATGTTATTGTCGCGTTCAATAGCCGCGAAACCGGACAGCCTGCTTTCGCGTCGCTGGCCGCTTTTTCAAACGCCGCTGTATCCGCGCCGGGGATCTTGGCAGTCAGATCAAGATGAACCGCGGTGATAGAGAAGCCTGCGTCCGTCTTCTCAAGGCTGACTGTCGCGGTGGTTCGAATGGACTCTGCAGTCATTCCTGCCGCTCCAAGTTGCCCTGAGAGAGCCATCGAAAAACAGCCGGCATGCGCCGCCGCGATCAACTCCTCAGGGTTGGTCCCGATCCCTTCTTCAAAGCGCGCGCTGAAAGAGTATTGATTGTCCTTCAGGACTCCGCTCTGTGTCGAGACTGTCCCTTTTCCATCCTTGAGGCCGCCCTTCCAGACCGCCGATCCTGTTCGTTTCATTTTTGCTCCATCGGTGTGAGGTGTGTTTACCGCGACTGGATCACTGGCGGGAAAACTCTCCACCAACGCCTCGTCGAGCATTTCTTCTCTGTTCATAAGACCATCCTGGTTCGAGTGTGCCAGACCCGGCCCGGAACGAGTAATTGTACCCTCTAAAAACAGTGAGACACGCGGACAGTTCCAGCCGATACGATGCGGGACTCG
>JAMPYH010000120.1 GCA_023700785.1 Candidatus Zixiibacteriota bacterium | reverse complement strand
TTTTCGGACTCCTGCGCCTGCTTGACCCGGCTGGAACCGGGATAGAGGCTGCTTCGATCCAACGGCGCGATCGGGTTATCCATGCGCCACCTCCAGGCTGCTCGCTCCGGCTACGCGGTCAGAGCGAATTTCTCCCGAACCATCACGCGCAGTTTCATCACCGCGCGGGTATGGATCTGCGATACGCGGGACTCGGAGATGGTCATCACTTCCCCGATCTCCTTGAGCGTCAATTCTTCGTAGTAGTACAGGGCGATCACCAACTTCTCCTGCTCTGTCAGGCGATCCATCGCGACGACCAGGAACGAACGCAATTCACCCTTTTCGATCTCGCCGAGAATGGAGTGACCGAGATGATCCCTGATGGTCTCGATGCGCGGGACCTGGCGGTTGTCATCTTCACGGTAGATCACTTCATCCAACGACAGGATGTTGGTGCTGGAGACATCATCGATAGCCAAGTGTAGTTCCTCCTCGGTTATCTTGAGATATTTGGCCAACTCAGCGACTTCGGGCTGGCGGCCCAGTTCGTTTTCAAGCTGTGTCAGGGCGCGGTCGATCTCGCGCGACTTGGCGCGCGTCGAGCGCGGTACCCAGTCGAGCGCGCGAAGTTCATCGAGGATGGCGCCGCGAATGCGCGGCACGGCATACGTCTCGAACTTCACGCCGCGGGTCGGATCAAAATTGCCGAACGCTTCGATCAGGCCGATCACGCCGGTGTTGACCAGATCGGAAAGCTCCACCGAGCGCGGGAAACCCATCGCCATGCGAGCGGCAACGGTGCGAACGAGCGGCAGATACTTGTTCAGCAGCAACTGACGATTCTCGTCGTTGCGGCATTTCTGGTAGCGGGTCCAGTCGCGTACGGAGACATCCCACTTTTTGGCTCGCTTCGGCGCCGCTTCGGCGACGGCATTAACTGTCGCGGTGGCAACAGTCGCCTTGACAGCTTTCGCTGACCGCGTCGTCTTCGTGGCTGCCGGTTTGCGTCCGCGCTTGGTCGAAGTTTGCTTGTTCTTGCTAACCATTTGTCCGTTATCCTCTTGTATCGGCTGTTGCCGTATCATTTTTTATCGTGTTTGGGGAGCTGTTTCCAAATTCAGAAGCTTGCAGTAGAACGGTCGCGAACTGCGTAATCGCTTGGCAGGCAGCAGATTGACTGTCGATTTGCGCGAGCGGCGACTGCGCCCCTATTGACCGGCGAACCGATTCGTCCTCGGGGATCGCCGCCAATGCTGCTATCGGACGACCCATAAACCGCTCGGTCAGGAGCTGAAACTGCTCGGCAATGAATGTCGCTTCGTCTGAGTTCTGCGCCCGATTGATCACCAGTCCGCAATCGACCGAGTCACCCAACGAAAGCAGATGCTTATAAAGTCCATATCCGTCGGAGAGTGAGGTCAGCTCGGGGATGACCAGCAGCAGCGCGATATCTGACGCGTGCGCCATCATCGCGGCCTGATTGCTTCGTCCCGATGCGTGGTCGATCAGAATGAAATCGTAGTTCCGTGCGTCGGAATGAATGCGCTGAAGCAGCTTCGCGGTGAAAGTGACATCCCGCGCCTCGCCCAGAGTTTCATTCCAGGTGGACGCGAGCAGATCGACTCCGCCAGCCAGAGTGGTGACCGCCTCGCGCAGCGGAACCTGGCGTGACGCGTACTCGCCGATCCCGAACTCAACCGCGACATTGGCCAGCAGATGCTGGTTGCCGCAACCGAAATCGGCATCGACCAGGAGTACTTTCGCGCCTTGACGAGCCATCGCGTCCGCCAGATTGAAAGCGACCACTGACTTGCCAACCCCGCCCTTGCCGGAGAGGATCGAGATCGTTCGCGGAGAACGTGCGCTGTTAGACATGCGACTCCTCCGTCAGGAACATCTTGGTGAAGTTCGCCGGATCTGGCGCGTTGACCGTGCCGATCCCGGCCGGAGCGTTGGTTACAAAACAGACCGGTAAACGTGACACGTGCGCTGACGAAACCGCGGTTCCCCACCGCTCGGTCAGATCCAGCATGGTGATCACCAGGTGAGTCGGCGCAAATTGCGCCAGCTGCTGCATGATCTGCGGGACATCGAGTGAGCGGGTCAGCGCGGAGATCACCGCAAGGCGATAGCGCGGCTTGAGGGCATCGATCTGTTCGCGGAGCGCCACCAATTGAGCGCTCTGCTTCGGATAGGCCGGCGTGTCTATCCGGGTGACAGACTTGTCATCTGACGTATTGCTGGCGGTCGCGAAATCTATCGCCTGCGATCCAAGAATATCAGCGTAACTTGAAAGCTCCTCGTGAGCGCCTATCTTGATCGAGTCAAGGGTGACCAGACGGATCGACTGCTTTTCCTGGAATACCAGTTTCGCCGCCAGCTTCCCGAGGGTAGAGGTCTTCCCCGCTCCCGCGTAGCCGAGCACTGCCACGCTGTCTCCCGGCTTGATGGCGATCCCCGGAAGCATCATTGAGGTCAGCGAATCTGTCAGCGTCGTGCGAATGGACGAAAGACTTGTGCTCGCCGAAGTCACCAGTTCGTTGACAAATGTTTCCGGGAGGTCGCGATCGAGCAGTCTCGAGCGAAGTTCCTGATGCGGCACGACAGCCGATGAGCTGGCGAGCAGCGAGAGGATCCGGTCAACTTTTTGTTCGAGTTTATCAACCCGATCCGATGACAGTTCGGTCGTTCCAACCTCGATCGGGGCAGGGCGAGAGTGTACCCCCGCTTGGGTCGGCCGATGCGTGTCAACGTGCGGAAAGGTCGCGCGAGTCACCTGGCGCTGGACCGGTGCCGCAACGGTCGCCGGTCGTGGCGTTTCAGTCGCGATCACCTTATCGGCGCAGGCTGTTACTTCGATTCGTCCGGCGGAGCCGACGGGAAGTTCTCGCGTCTTGAGGACCACCGCGTCCGGGCCAAGTTCCGCGCGCACCATTTTCAGCGCGGCGGCGGCTGATTCCGCGGCATACGTCTTAATTATCATCGGTTAACCTCACCATTCCGACCGATACCAATTCAGCGGTCGGCAGGATTTCGTTGTAGGAGATGACCGCGAGCGTCGGATAAGACGCCTCCACCAGGCGGCGCAACGCCAGACGGATATTCGGCGAACAGATGACCGCGGGGATCAGGCCGGCGGCCTGCATCCGGTCGGATTGTTCGCCCATGCGGCGCAGCACCAGATCGGTCAACACCGGATCCAGCACCAGCATCAACCCCTGCTTGGTGTTTTGCACCGAATCAGAGAGCTTCTGCTCGATCGCCGGATCTATCGTGAAGACATTGATCTTGCCGGTATTATCTTTGTAGAGTTCGGTGATCTGGCGTTTGAGAGCCATGCGCACATACTCGGCGAGCACATCGGTCTCTTTCGTTACTGCCGCGTAGTCGGAGACGGTCTCAACGATCGTCGCCAGGTCGCGTACCGGAATCCGTTCCACAAGAAGTGCCTGCAGCACCTTGTGCAAGGTGCCAAGCGACACCGCTTCCGGAATGACCGATGTCACCAGCGCCGGGAAATCTTCCTTGAGCGTGTCCACCAGGTGCTGGACATCCTGACGGGTCAGGATCTCCGCGGACGACTGGCGAATGATCTCGGTGATATGCGTCGCGACGACCGCGGTCGGTTCGACCACCGTGAACTGCTTGGCCTCGGCGATATCGCGGAGATTTGGCAGCACCCAGGTCGCGTTGAGACCGAACGCCGGCTCTTTGGTGTCAAACCCGTCGAGACGTTCAACGAGATAGCCCGGATTGATCGCCAGCAGGTGATCGTTCATCAGTTCAAAGCCGGCGACACGTATTCCTTTGATCTTGATCTGATATTCATTCGGTTTGAGGCGAACGTTATCGCGGATCCGAATCGGCGGCACCACGATCCCCAGTTCGCCGGCGAGTTGTTTGCGAATGGTTGAAATCCGCTCCAGCAGGTCGCCGCCTTGATTGGCGTCAACCAGCGGGATCAGGCCATAACCGATCTCCAGTCCGATGGTATCCACTTTGAGTAGATCCTCGGTCCGTTCAACCGGCTTTGGTTTTGTCTCTTTGCGGGATTGCTCCTGGTGCGCGGCGGCTTCGGCGCGGCTTTTTTGCGCTTCGCGCGTCACATAGCCGATTCCGCCGACCAGCAGACCGAGCGTGATAAAGGTGAGTGTCGGCATCCCCGGTACGAGCGAGAAAAGGATCAGCACGCCGGCGGCGATCATGATCGCGCGCGGCTGTTTGCTGAGTTGGTTGGTCAGATCCGAACCCATGTTCGACTGCGACGCCGAACGGGTCACGATGATACCGGACGCGGTCGAAACCAGCAGCGCCGGCACCTGGGTGACCAGGCCGTCGCCGATCGACAACAGCGTATAGGTCTTGAGCGCTTCCTGCACCGACATGTCGTGCATTGCCACGCCGATGATGAATCCGCCGATGACGTTGATAAGGACGATCAGGATCCCGGCGACCGCGTCGCCGCGAACGAATTTAGAGGCGCCATCCATGGCGCCGTAGAAGTCAGCCTCGCGCGCGATCTCTTCGCGGCGGGACTTCGCTTCAGCTTCTGAGATGATCCCGGCGTTCAGGTCGGCGTCGATCGCCATCTGCTTGCCGGGCATGGCGTCGAGGGTGAATCGCGCGGCTACTTCGGAGATACGTCCCGCGCCCTTGGTGATCACCACAAACTGGATCACGACCAGGATCGCGAAGATGATAAAGCCGACAACGTAGTTCCCCTGCACCACAAAATTGCCGAACGAGTTGATCACTTCTCCGGCGTAGCCTTGCCCGAGTATCAGGCGGGTGGACGCGACGTTGAGCGACAAGCGCATCAGCGTGACCACCAGCAACATGCCGGGGAACACGGACAGTTCGAGCGGGCGCGTTACATACAGCGTCGTCAACAGCACGACCAGCGAGAAGGTGATATTGAACGCCAGCGCGAAATCCAACAGCATCGGCGGGATCGGAATGATCAGCACGCCGATGATGCCGACGACCGCCAGAGCGAGGATGACATCCGAGCGCGACGCGATCTGCACCAGTACACTGTTGTTCTGCTGAGGAGCCATCTTACTTGCTTACCTTCCCCTTGAGGCGATAGACATAGGCGAGCACTTCGGCGACCGCTCGATACAGGTTGTGCGGCACCATCTGGCCGACCTCGCACATCTTGTAAAGCGCCTGCGCCAGGGCCTTATCCTCGATCACCGGGATCTCATGCTCGTACGCGATCTCTTTGATCTTCTGGGCGATGAGGTTCTGCCCCTTGGCGATGACCGTCGGCGCGTTCATTTGCTCCGAGTCATATTTGAGGGCGACCGCGTAGTGCGTCGGGTTGGTGATAACGACATCCGCTTTCGGCACATCCTGCATCATCCGCCGGCGGGCGGTTTCGCGTTGGATCTGGCGGACACGGGCTTTTATCTGCGGAGAGCCTTCGGTCTCCTTGTATTCTTCTTTCACTTCCTGGTGGGACATCCGGATCGACTTCTCGAAATCGTAACGCTGGTACGCGTAATCGAGGATCGCCAGGATCAGCACCGCGACTCCGACCTTGAGCGCGATCATGATCGCCATCTTGCCCGCGGTCACCGCCAGCGGGCCGACGGACATATCCGCGAGAAGCATAAAATTGTCTGACTCGGCTTTGATCACTTTGTAAGCGACAAAGCCGATTATCAGCAGCTTGAGCGTGTCGCGGACCAGGGCGACCAGGGAGCGAGTCGAGAACAAGCGGCCAAAACCGGCGATGACATTCAGCTTGTCCAGCTTCACCTCCATCGCCTTCGGGCTGAACTTGAAGCCTACCTGGACGACATTGGCGATGAAGCCGATGATGATCATCGCGGCGAAAACCGGTCCGACGATCACCAGGTATTTCAGGAGGGAGTCGCCATAGACTTTCACAAAGGTCGGGTCCGACACGGCGATGGTCGGCGCGTTGGCCAACATGCCGCGAAGCATCTCCAGCGTCTGCGTCACCATCATTGGTCCAAGCACGAGCAGTGTCGAGAAGCCAAGCAGGATCATCAGAGCTGAGTTCAGCTCCATCGACCTGGCTACTCGACCCTGTTCGCGCGCTTTTTCACGCCGACGGGGTGTTGCCTGCTCTGTCCGTTCCTGGAAGTTCTCTTCAGCCATTGGTTACGCTCTTCCCAGCGCGCCGAGCAGGTTGATCAGTTCCGAATCGATATATCCGGTGGCTTTTTCGAGGATGTAGGCAAAGACCGGCAAAGAGAGCGCCATGATGGCGATACCGACCGCCACTTTGACGCCAAAGCCAAGCAGGAAGACATTCATGGTCGGCATCATCCGGGAGACAACGCCCATCGCGACATCGACCAACAACAGCGTCACTACTACCGGCGCGGCCAGCTTGAGCGCAATAATGAAGACATACGCTGAGATGGTCATGATCATCTCTCCCACGCTGCCGTTCATCACGATCTGGCCGGCGGGGATCAACTGATAGCTGTTATTGAAAGCGCTGATAATGACATGGTGGCCGTTGATGCCGATGAAGATCAGCGTGGCGCAGAGGAACCAGAACTGGCCGAGCGTACTGACCTCATGCCCCTGGTCGGGATCCATGATGTTCGCCATCGCGAATCCGATCTGGTAGCTGATGATATCCCCCGCCATTTGCACTCCCATCAGCACAAGCGAAAAGAGAAAACCGATCGCCAGTCCGACGAACATCTCTTTCGCGGCCAGCGTGACCAGTTCGGACAACGATTGCGCTGCGGGGATTACCGCGTTTGGCATCGCGGCGACAAGGATCAACGCGAACAATACGACCAGACCGACTTTCGCGGGGACCGGAAACACGCGATGCCCAAGGATCGGGGCGATCAGGAAGAGTCCGGACGCGCGCAGCATGATCAGCAGGAAGAGCTGAAGCTTGTCTGCGGCGAAGTTTACGAAGTCGAACAAGGTCAATTCCTTACATAGTTCGGGTTAATCGTACTTGAGCTATTTCAAACCGTGTGCCAAGGTGAAACAGCGCGATTGAACTATGTAAGTGATTTACTTGTAGGCGGTTACGTGACTAAAAATGGACGGGTAATTCCGGCTGGCCGGCCATCTGTGGAACTATTTACCGGCGTTGGTGGAAAAAAGTTCAAATCTGTTCTAAAGAGCAGGGGCGACATCAGCCGACCAAAGTGGGAATAAGGTCGAACATGTGGCGGGTGAAATCGGTCATCATGTTGATCATCCACGGCAGGAAGATCAGCAGCGCCAGAGCCACCGCCAGTATCTTTGGGACGATCGTTAGCGTCATCTCATTGATCTGCGTGACCGCCTGAAAGATCGAGATCACCAGACCAACGACCAATCCGAAGATCAGCATCGGCGACGCGATCATGAGTGTGACCGTCAACGCCTCCCGCCCTATTGAAATTACCATCTGAGGTGTCATGTGTCTTTTCCTTACATGTGGAATGATTCAACCAGCGATTTCACGAGCAGATACCAGCCGTCCACCAGGACGAACAACAGGATCTTGAACGGCAGCGATACGATGATCGGCGGCAACATCATCATGCCCATCGACATTAGCACCGACGCCACCACCATGTCGATCACCAGGAACGGAATGAATATCACAAAGGCGATCTGGAACGCCGTGCGAAGCTCCGAGATCACGAAACCAGGCACCAGTACATGCAGCGGGATATCATCCGGCGTTTGCGGCGCGGGGAGTTTGGCCATGTTCACAAAGAGCGCCAGATCCTGTTCCCGGGTCTGCGCCAGCATGAACTTGCGGAACGGCGCGACCGCGTGGCCGAACGCCTCTTCCTTGGTGATCTTCTCATCCAGATATGGTTTTATGCCGGTGTCATACGAAGTCGTGAAGACCGGCGACATCACAAAAAAC
>JAMPYH010000119.1 GCA_023700785.1 Candidatus Zixiibacteriota bacterium | reverse complement strand
CCTTTCAATTTTCAAACTGCGTCTTCGCCCGTTAGTCGCTATATTCCGACATGACACCGATCATGCCGACCGAAGGACTGATGTGCTGGCACTGCGGCAATCCGACCGGCATCACCGGCAAGGTTTTCCGCAACGACACCTGCCCGCACTGCAACGCCGATCTCCGCTGTTGTCGCGGCTGCCGCCATTTCGACCCGACCCGCCGTTTCCAATGCCGCGAGACGATCGAGAGTAATGTCGTGGATAAAGAGAAGGCGAATTTTTGCGATATGTATCAATTCCGCGAAGTGGTCAAGCGGGCGGGCGGAGTCTCGACCCAAGGTCCCGAAACAAAAGACACGCGCAAGAAGAAGTTCGACGATCTGTTTGAGGATTGAGCTCCTTGGGGTGTGGGCTTCGACTACGCTCAGTCCGATGCTTGGTCAAGATTTGTGACGCATGTCCGCGTTCGAAACAATACCCCGATCGTCATTCTACCCCTGCTCATTCCTGAATTTCCCCAGCACGTCCAGCACATACTTCAGGTCGGATTCCGTGTGATCCCCGTTCACCTGGAAACGGATCAGTTCGTCACCCTTCGGGACCACCGGATAATTCAACCCCGTCGCGAGGATGTTATTGTCGAACAGGTATTGCACCAGCCGTGTCGTTTTGGCGGTATCCCGCACCATCAGCGGCGTCACCGGATGAGGACTCGGTAACGTTTCGTACCCCATATCGACCAGCCCTTTCTCGAACAGACTGACCAAATGATGCAAATGCTTCATTACTTCGCGGCCGGCCGGTGAGTCGGCGAAATCGATCGACGCCAGAGCCGCCGACGCTTCCCCCTGCGTGATCGGGTTGGTGTAGATGTAGAGCGGATTCTTTTCGCGCAGATATCGGATCACTTCCTTTCGCGACACAATGTAGCCGCCGTTGACGCCAAACGCCTTCCCCAGGGTAGCAACCAGGATATCCACTCCCTTCGCTTTGCAGAGTTCCTCGGTCCCGCGGCCGGTCTCACCCAGCGCGCCGACCCCGTGCGAGTCATCAACTATCAGCACTATCCCGCGAGGGAAGAGGTGGTTATGCTTCGCGACGATGGCGCTTATCCTGTCCAGCGGAGCGTACACGCCGCGCATGGAGAAGACGCCGTCGGTGATCAGCAGTAACGAATCGCACTGTCCTTCAGCCGCGATTATCTGCTCTTCGAGGTCATCCATGTCGAGATGCCGATAGACCTGCTTGTCTTTCGGCCGCGCCAGCTTCATCGCGTTGATGATACAGTTATGATTAAGTTCGTCGGAGAGGATGATCGTCTCGGACGTGGTCAGCGACACGATCACGCCAAGTACCGACGTATAGGCCGCGCTGGTGATCATGCAATCTTCGCGGCCATGAAACTGGGCCAGCCGCTTCTCGAGCCTCACGTGAACATCGTATGTCCCGGAGATAAACCGCACCGCCCCTGGTCCCGCGCCAAACTTCTGGACAGTCGCTTCTTCGGCCTTGGTCACGACCTCACGCGCCGACATCCCGAGATACGAGTTAGAGTTCATCCGCAGGAACTCGCGGTTATCGTAACCTTTGAGAATAAAGCGCGGCCCGCGCTGACCATTGGCGCGAAGCATATCGGTCACGATCCGTTCATTCGCTTTGGCGGTTTTGGCAGAGTCGATCTGCTCGATCTCGGCGGCGAGGGCGGGGATAAATCTATCCAGCGGCACTGAGTCACACTCCTTTTTGTACTCTTGCGCGGGAACCGGCTGACCAGCGCGGGGGTCGATCTGCGGCGCCGATTCCGCTTGGCGTGTCAAAAGCCGGAGTAATATAGGGGGTTGATTTGCCGGAGCAAGACCGAATCGGGGAGGAGATCCCTCACCCGCCTCCTCAGGGCTCCTCCCCAGGGGGCGAGAAGAACTCCCGAGTTGTTGCGTCGGTTCCTGCGACCGCCATTATCGGATCGCCGTGAGTCGCTTCGGCTCAGGATGGCGATAGCAGAGTGAGCGAGTCGCGCGGAGCGGTTGTGTGAACCGACGCTCCCATCTACGCCCTTCAAACAGCAGGGCCACCGGATCGACTCGGTGGCCCTTTCAAGACAGCACGATGCGTTTTGCTCATAAAGGAGGTGCTACGCGCCGTACCTGTCAATGATCTCCTGTTTTGTTTTGCCCAATATCTCGTACTTCTTGCCGACCTTGATGAACGCCTCCAGCGCCTGGTCCAGATGTTGGATCTCATGTCCCGCCGAGATCTGCGTTCGAATGCGGGCCTGGCCTTGCGGCACGACCGGGAAAAAGAACCCGACCGCGTAGATCCCTTCGCTAAAGAGGTCGCGCGAGACATCTTGCGATAGTTTGGCGTTGAATAACATTACCGGCACGATCGGCGTATCGCCGTCTTTCAGGATGAACCCGGCATTGGTCAACCCACGCCGCCAGTACTCGGTATTCCGCTCCAGTTTATCGCGGCGTTCGGTTGACTGCGACAGTATCTCCAGCACGCGCATCACCCCCGCCACCACAACCGGCGCTATCGTATTCGAGAAAAGATATGGCCGCGCCCGCTGGCGGCAGATCTCGACCAGTTCCTTTCGTCCCGAGACACAGCCGCCCGACGCTCCCCCGAGCGCCTTGCCGAAAGTCGTCGTGATCACGTCGATCTTTCCGACCACGCCGTATTTTTCATGTGTCCCCCGACCGGTTTTGCCGATAAAGCCGCTGGCGTGCGAATCATCCACAAAGACCATCGCGCCATATTTCTCGCAGAGCGCGACTATCTGGTCAAGCCGAGCCGTGTCGCCATCCATCGAAAAGACACCGTCGGTGATAACCATCTTGAGCCGTTTGTCGGCATGGAGCCGGAGCTTCTCTTCGAGATGTTCCATATTCCCATGTTTAAACGAGTCGTTCTCCGCCGCGCAGAGGCGCATGCCATCGATGATCGACGCGTGCACCAGTCGGTCAGCGATCATGACGTCATCCTTGCTCAACAGCGCCTCAAACACCCCCGCGTTGGCGTCCATGCAGGAAGGGAAGAGGATCGTCGCTTCGGTCCCCAGGAAGTCAGTGATCTGATCTTCGAGGATCTTATGGATATCCTGTGTCCCGCAGATGAATCGGACTGACGACATCCCGTAGCCGCGGCATTTCAGCCCATCCATGGCGGCGTCCAGCACCTCAGGATGGCTCGACATCCCGAGGTAATTATTCGCGCACATATTGATCACCTTTTTGGACGGCGCCCCCGGCGGAAACTCAACTTCGATATCCGCCGCCTGTTGCGAATGGATAAACCGTTCCTGTTTGAACAGGCCGGCGTCGCGGATCGACTTGATCTGGTCCTCGTATATATGTTTGACCGTTGCTGTGTAACTCATACCGTCACTCCTTTTCCGCTCAGTCCCACGTCAATGCGAGGAGCACGGCGTCGCCCTGAGCGGACCCGAAGGGCATTGCCGGCGCACGAAGCAACCTCACTTGTCAGCCGTTACTTCACAAACTGATTGACCAGCACGACGATCCTGGTGACCGAGTCGAACGCCTCCGGCGTCGCCTTATCGTCAGGGATCGATATCTTGTACTTGTTCTCCAAAAACCGCTTGAGCGACACCATCGAGAACGAATCGACAATTCCCCCCGATATCAGGGGCGTGTCGTAACCGATCTCCTGATCCTCGTCTTCGAGATATTCGTTCTTCACATATTTCAGGATGACATCCTTCATCTCGTCCATTCGTATCCTCCGACTCTATTGACTGCTCAGTCGTTTTCCAGGGTTGACACATCGCCGATCTCTTCACCCCATTCCTGGGCGCGCAGAAGCCTCCGCATGATCTTGCCGCTCCGGGTCTTGGGCAGCGACTCGACATACTCGATCTCCTGCGGCATCGCGAGCGAGGAGAGTTTTTTCCGAATGAAATTCATGATATCCAGTTCGAGGTCATCCGTGGGTTCAAAGCCGGGTTTCAGCGTCACGAACGCCTTCACTACTTCCATATTCACATCATCCGGTTTGGCCACTACCGCCGATTCGGCCACCGCCGGGTGTTCCAACAACGCGGACTCCACTTCGAACGGGCTGACCAGATGGCCCGCCGTGTTGATGATGTCATCATCTCTCCCCGCGAACCAGAAATACCCCTCCTTGTCGATCGATGATCTGTCGCCCGGCAGGTACCAGCCGTTGACGAACTTTTTCGCGTATGTTTCCGGATTCTTCCAGTAGCCGCGCATCAGTGCCGGCCAATCCGGTCTAAGCGCGATCAACCCAACTCGCCCCGGTTCAGTTATTGGCTCATAGCTTTTGAGATCGAGGATCGCTGAAGTTACCCCCGGAAACGCCCGCCCCATTGAACCGGGCTTGATCTTCATCCCGGGGAAATTGCTGATCACGATCGAGCCGGTCTCGGTCTGCCAATAGGTATCATGAAACGGCAGACCATACACTCTCTGCGACCAGATCACCGCTTCCGCGTTTAACGGCTCACCGACCGATGCCAAATGCCGCAGGGAAGAGAGATCGAATTTCTTAACTATCGCGTCGCCGGCTTTCATCAGCGAGCGGATAGCTGTCGGCGCGGAGTACCAGACCGTTACTTTTTGCTTTTCGATCCAGCGATACCAGTTCTCCGCTGAAAAGCCGATATCCTGGACGCACTGCGTCGCCCCCATCGCGAACGGCCCGATGATGCCGTACGATGTTCCGGTCACCCAGCCGGGGTCAGCCGTGCACCAGTAGATATCATTCTCCTGAATATCCAACACCCACTTGGTGGTCAAATACTGTGAAATAAGGGAGTAGTGAACATGCTGAACTCCCTTTGGCCTTCCGGTCGTGCCGGAAGTATAATGCAGCACCGACGGTGATTCCGCTTTGGTCGGATGAACGTCGAGCATTTCAACCGGCCTGGCGTCATCCAGCCAGAATGGGATCTCCCGTTCCCTGAGCTCTTTCTTCCGGTCATGATCAACGATGATGATAAACTCAAGGTACGGCATCTGGTCGATGATCTTGCGGATCTTGCCGACATGCTTCCGTTGGGTAATTATCGCGCGGGTCCTGGCGTCATCCAGCCGCACGAAAAGAGATTCTTCGCCGAACGCGGAGAAAAGCGGCTGCGCCACCGCGCCGATCTTGAGCACGCCAAGGAACCCGAGATAAAGCTCCGGGATGCGATCCATGAACAGGCAGACCCGGTCCTCGGGCTGGATCCCCAGGTTCCGCAGGAACGCGCCGATCGTGTTGGTGGCGACGCGGAGCTCGTTGTAGGTGTAGCTCTTTGACTGGGCGCCGGTCCCTTCCCAGATCAGCGCTTTTTTGTCGCCGGATCCGTTTTCGCAGATCCGGTCGGTGCAATACCAGCCGATATTGATCACGCCCCCCGGCGTGTACTCAAGTTCCTTCTCGGCGATCGACCAGGAGAAATTCGCGGCCCGGTCGTCATACGACCCGAAATGACTCATCCGTTCTACGTCCCTCCTGTGGCAGCGCTACAACAGCGCACGCCACCTGTTGAGTGAACGCGGCGGATACCCGGCATGCTGACGCGGCGCTATCGCCGAATCGTGCCCGGAGGATTCCCTGCAGGCGAATCCCGGATATACCTGCAGCGTCAGTTATTATCTCTATATCTCTAAATAGAATACCGTCACGTAAACCTGTGCCGGTCGCCTTGAGGAATGCCTCTTTGACAGCCAGGCACGCGGACAGGAATGGATAGCCATGACCTTGCAATCGACTCGCGGCCATCTCCGCGTCGCTGAACAGATCCTCTGCTATCCCAGGCTGGAGGTCGATCGTTCTGCGCAGCCTGTCGACGTCAACAATGTCGACGCCGATCCTTATGGACATTCGGCTCCCCTGTGGTGAGCCTTATTTAGTGCGTAATTTTGATTTCGCCCTGGAGCTTGCGGGAGATCTCTTTGAGCATGTCCGCGGTCATCGCGGACAGATCAAATTGGGGTTTCCAGCCCCACTCCATGCGGGCGGCGGAGTCATCCATCGAGTTCGGCCAGGAATCGGCGATCGCCTGGCGGACTGGATCGATCTCATACTCCATCGTAAAGCCCGGAAGGTGCTTTCGGATCTCCGCCGCAAGCTGCTCCGGGTTGAAGCTCATCGCGGTCACATTGAAGGCATTCCGATGAACCAGTCTGGCTCCATCCGCCTCCATCAGCTCTATCATCGCCCGAAGCGCGTCGGGCATATACATCATATCGAGGAAAGTGTTCGGCCGGAGATAACAGGTGAACTTCTGATGGCGGATCGCCTCATAGAAGATCGAAACCGAATAGTCGGTCGTCCCGCCGCCCGGCTCCGCGACATATGAGATCAAACCGGGGAAACGTACTCCGCGTGTATCGAGATTGAAGCGTCGATAATAGTAATCACACAGCAGCTCCCCCGCGACCTTGGTCACTCCATAAATGGTCTCCGGACGCTGGATCGTATCCTGAGGTGTGCTGTCCTGCGGTGTGCTCGGCCCAAACGCGCCGATCGAACTGGGGAAAAAGATCTGGCATTTGTACTGGCGAGCCGCCTCGAGAACATGATACAGGCCGTTCATATTGATCTGCCAGGCGATATTCGGCCGCGATTC
This sequence comes from Candidatus Zixiibacteriota bacterium, assembly GCA_023700785.1. Classification (GTDB taxonomy): domain Bacteria; phylum Zixibacteria; class MSB-5A5; order GN15; family FEB-12; genus FEB-12. The sequence goes on along the minus strand of JAMPYH010000119.1, from coordinate 1,269 downwards.
ACCGATAGCGGAAAGGACCGCCGCAAGGTGGTAGATCGTGCCGATCTCGTACATCGACATCACCCGCGTGATATGATTGGAATCGGTGACATCGAGGAACTCGAACGGACCGCCGTCGCGAAGTTCCTTATCGTTCGGCATCCGAATATCGGTCGCGACTACTTTATCCGCGCCGTACCGTTGGCGCAGCGCCGTCACCAACTCCGAGCCGATCTGCCCGATTGCTCCCGTCACCAGAATCTTCTTCATGCGCTCTTTTCCTCTATCCGTTTAGAGCCAATGGTTGGCCGATTCAAAAACCGACCTTGTGCTCTTTTTCACTAATAGAGTATATGTAATTGCTGATTTTCCCGCAACTGGCTTAAGAGACTAAAGGATAGATAAATAATTGATTTCCCCCGACTAATACGCTACAAAAGCGACTGTTTTTGCCCTTTGGTCGACAGTAAGAATATCGCCAGAATTACCTACATTTTTTCTTGACAAAGCCGATAAGTGATGTTAGTTAACACTAACTAACGTTATGAAGACAGGTTCGTTCGACAGGAAAGCGCAGATCGTATTCGAAGCCACCCGGCTGTTTGGGCAGGATGGTTACGAGAAGGTCACCATCAAGCAACTCGCCGACGCTTGCGGCGTTACCGAGCCGGCGATCTATCGCCATTTCGAATCCAAGGAAGCGATCTACGAAGCCGTACTGCAGTCTCTTCGGACCCGCATGGATCCCTCCGAGCTGTTTGGTGAACTGGAAAAAAATGAGGATATCGAGCCGATCCTTCGCGGTCTCGCCAGGCATATCATCGAGTATTTTATCGCTAACCAGGACATCCACCGCCTCCTGCTCTATTCAACGCTGCGCGATCAGGTGCGTGGTCGCCAGGTCTTTGATGTGATCCGCGGCACGTATGTCCGCTTCCTGATGAATCAGCTCGATCGGCTCTATGAGCGTAAGGTGATCATCAGGAAGAACAACGAGATCACCGCGCGCTGTTTTGTTGGAATGGTCTTTGATTGCGCGCTGAATGTCACGTTGTGGAAAGGGATGCTCGGCAAAAATTATCTGCCCGCAGACGTCATCGAAAACAACGTCCCGATTTACGCCAAAGGATTAAAACCGTAGGATTAACTGATAGATCAACAGAGGAAACAAGAGTAAGTTAGTGAGTGTTCACTATCCTATTCGGAGGACACATGTATCACCACAACCAGGAAGGTCCTAACCTGTTACGGTCACATCTATTATCTCTGACTGTGCTGGTCTGGATCGCT
>JAMPYH010000118.1 GCA_023700785.1 Candidatus Zixiibacteriota bacterium | reverse complement strand
GATTGTCGCGTCCTTCTGGACCTGGCGGCTGGGGGATGTCAATCATTCGCGCCAGACCGACCTGAGCGATCTTAGTATGCTGATCGCGTATATGACTACCGGCTCGCCTGTCATTTCGCCTCCCCTTGTAGGGGATCTCAACGGCAGCTGTAATATCGATATAACGGACCTGTCCATTTTGATCAGCTATCTCACCGGCGGCGGGGCGACTCTTCTGCCCGGCTGTTGATGTCTCGCTCACGCTTACCAATCTGCGCCCCGGCCCCGCGGCCGGGGTTTTTTCATGCGGCCGTGTGCGACTTCCCCACGAGCAGAAGATCAGAATTGACAAAAACGACTAAATCGACTATCATACATAGCGATACGCCCAATTTTCGCCCCGGCTCGAACCGAGTCGCGGACAAGATCGTTTGACCTGGCGATCGATCGCTCAGATCCCCCAGACCAAAAAGGATAGAGGTATGACATCTTCGCGCCCGCTCACTCTTCGTGCAACCGCCATATTGCTCGTCATGATGGTAGTTACTGTGCTGGCTCCGTCAGCATCGGCTCAACTCACCAAAGCGGACATTGACCAACTGAAGATCCAGGCGCAACAGGAAGGCTGGACGTTCACCGTCACCGAAAACGACGCGACCCAGTATTCGCTGGATCAGTTGTGCGGGTTTAAGGTGCCGGATATCCTCCCCAGCGATGTGCGGTACGATCCGATGGCGTCAACCAGCGCGATGATGTTGCCTTCCACTTTTGATTGGCGTGTCGAGGCGGGCGGCCTTCCGCCGATCCGCAATCAGGGCGGCTGTGGAAGCTGCTGGGCCTTCGCGACAGTTGGACCGCTCGAGTGCAATATCAAGATCAAAGATGGATTGGTGGTGAATCTCTCCGAGCAATACCTCGTCTCCTGTAACGCCAACGGTTACGGCTGTGCGGGTGGTTGGTGGGAACACCGCATGCACCAACTAGCCCCGGATCCGTGCGGCGGGACCGGCGCGGTGCTCGAAGCGGATTTCCCGTATCAGGCGCGCGATGCCGCGTGTGGGTGTCCCTATCCGCATGAATACACGATCGATAACTGGGGATATATCGGACAGCCGTTCACCACGCCGACTGTAAATCAGTTAAAACAGGCGATCATGCAGTACGGCCCGATCTCGGTAGCGGTCAGCGTAAACAACGCTTTCCAGGCCTATGGCGGCGGGATATTCAACGGCTGCGAGAACGGCGCTGTCAACCATGCGGTGGTGCTGGTCGGCTGGGATGATACCCAGGGTCCGGGCGGTGTCTGGTTTATGCGTAATTCATGGGGAACTGGGTGGGGCGAGGTCGGCTATATGCGGATGCCCTACAACTGTTCGTACATCGGATATAACGCGACCTACATCAATTATCGCGGCTCGGTCTGGTTCTCGTCCAACAACACCCTGTCGCCCGCACCCGCGGATGTGACCTTTACGGCCCAAACCGCGCTCGACGCTGCGTCGTGGAATTGGAACTTCGGCGACGGTCAGTCCTCTACGCTACAAAACCCAACGCATACATACTCCGCGCCAGGGTGTTACGATGTGACAGTAAGTATCCAGACCGCAACGGGTCAGTTCGCGTCAACTGAAGAACGCTGTGTGATGGTCTATGCCGATACGCTCAAAGCATCGACCACTCAAGGTTTGCCGGGCAACCCGGTGAGTGTTGATATTTCACTTCGCAATTATGTGCCGGTGACCGAGGTCACTCTCCCTCTGAATTGGGAAGGAGCTGTCGGCTTGGTGCTGGACTCCGTATCAACGGCGGGACTGCGCACTTCGCACTTGTCTCCCCAGCAGATGCATTATGATCTGCAGAGAGCCGCTTATAAGCTGACTGTTTCCGGCTCGCAGGCCGAAATAGCGCCTGGATCCGGCCCGGTCCTGAGACTTTGGTACACTGTACCGAGTGGCTCGACAGGCGGCTCGAACCAGGTGACTGTTGCCGGATATGTTAACGGTACTCAGAGTTACCAGCCTGTGATCGCTACCGACAATGGGACATTCCAACCGACCTCCAGCGCCGGCGCCGTAAATATCTGCAAGGGAGGGGATGTCAACTTCGACGGTCGCGGACCGGACTTGACCGATCTATCGTACCTGATCGGGTATCTGGTGATCGGTACCCCGCAGCCGCCATATCTACCTGCGGCGAATGTTGATGGCGCGGGCCAGGTGGACATTTCCGATCTGTCCCGGTTGATCGGCTACCTGCTTGGCACAGGTGCCCAGCTAACCTGCAAATAGGTTTATAGCTGTCTCACGATCCTACGGCCCGGCATCCAGTCGGGCCGTTTCTGTTGAAACGACATATTGTTACGACCTGTGGCACGGCTACTTTTCGCTCCCTAACGCAGGTTTTGCGCTCATTCTCTCCACCCCACAATATTGGTAACCGCTGACCGATTTTTTCATGGCCCAACTTTATCCGACTTTTCGCTTCTCGCTTGTCAGGCGCGGGATTTTCCCGTATCATATTCGCCCGGCGGATGCAACAGACCGCCCCATTGGTTCGTTGTTGTAAGACATATATGTTGAGTGTGCGAAAGTTCCTGATTCGAAGTGCGAGCATGGGGCGAGTATTGACGACTGCGGTCGTTCTCGTCACCGCGGCTACATTGTCATTGTCGGCCCAGTCTGATCGGCCCCGGCCAAGTGTCAGCGCCGCCGGCCCAGCGTACTGCCTGACCCCCCACAATATTGGAAAACTGTTCGTCGGCGTAACCAATTACGGCCGACTCAGCTTTGGCAACGAGATCGTCTATTTTGACTGCTTCACCGGCGCCAAAGTCCCGGACTGTCAATATCCCAAAGGGACCCCGACCGTCTATCTCTACAAAGGGGGGATCTGGATCGGCGGCGTGGTCGGCAAGGATACACTGGTCTCTACCGGTGAAGAGCATAATAACTGGTCTCGAGAGTTCCATCCCGATGTCTCCCCATACGGACAGTTCACGCGCCGGTCGATCATTGACGCCAGCCAGCCGGAATATTTCGACGCGATCTCCGAGCAGGATCTGCTCACCACGTATTACGACACGCTGACCGGCGGCAATCCGTATCCATCATTTGACGGCCTCGACAGCCGCGCGCACAAACCGCTCGGGATCGAGGTCCACCAGGAATCGTATGCCTGGTCGTACGGGTATGCTGACGATTTCATCCTGTTCAGTAACAGTATCACCAATATCAGCGAGCGGCCGATCAAAGACCTCTACTTCGGCATCAATATGGACGCTGACGTGCATCGCTTTGTCCCCGATGTCGGCGCCAGCGAACCCGGGACCGCCAAAGCCGCGACCAACGGCCGGGATGACCTGACCGGATTTCTCCATTCGTATCAGGCAACATACTACGACGAATGCGAGTATCTCGATACCATCCAGATGGCGTACACGATGGACAATAATGGCGACGCCAACTGGTCAACGGCGACCTTTGGCGTGCCCAATGTTACCGGTGTGCGATTCCTTCGCCAACCGCACGACGACGAAACTCTTTCGTTCAACTGGTGGGTGCCGAATTACAACTCGGCATACGATTTTGGTCCGCAGAAACGAGCGAATTACCGCAATCTGGGCAGCGGGATCGGTCAGCCCATCGGTGATCGAAATAAGTACTTCCTTTTGAGCAACGGCGAGATCGATTACAATCAGCCGATGACCGCGCGAGTCAGCGTGAATGACCCTGAGTGGTCCTATCCCAACCGCGAGATCTCGCTGGCGCTATCAAGAGGTGGGGATGGCTTCTACCTCCTCTCCCTCGGACCGTACGATCTTGACCCGCATGAAACGATCGATATTCCGTGGGCGTTTGTCGGCGGCGAGAGCCTTCATGTTGATCTGCTTCACGCGCACCTCAATCTGCTCTTTGGATACAAACCCGACCGGTACCTGAGCGGTCTGAACTGGGAGCCGTTCGCGACCAATGCCGTCTGGGCCTCGCGGATCTATGACAATCCGGGCGTGGACACGGATGGCGATGGCTACGCCGGAAAAATGCGCGTCTGTATCCTTGATTCCTCCCTTGTCGCCGGGACCTGGCAGTACACGGTTGTTGATACAACTTACGCTGAAGGTGACGGTGTCCCTGACTGGCGAGCCGCGACGCCTCCGCCGGCTCCCAAAGTCTGGCTCCGCCCATCGGTCAATGGGATCATTGTACGCTTCAACGGCTATCAATCGGAGACGACCAAGGACTTTCTTTCCGGCCTGGTCGATTTTGAAGGATACCATGTCTATGTCGGGCGCGATGAGCGCGAGGCCAGCCTGGCGTTAGTGGCGGGTTATGATTTCAAGAACTACGATATCTACGCGTACAATCCGGTCAAAAAGCCAAAACCGGGATACGAATTGGTCGGCATCCCCGCGACCGAGCAAGAGATCCGTTGCCGTTTTAGCGGCGCCGAGGACCCTTGCGGCGACACTCTGCTCGATCCGGATCTCTATGATCTCACCAATCCGTATCGAAGCGCGCGATTTCTTGATTCGATCCTCTATTTCGCTCCGCATGACAACAACGTGCATCGCCTCGGGATCGATACGCCGATACGCAAACTCTATCCGGAGGCGCCCAAACCCGAACTGGACAAACCGATCACTCCTGATATGCTGACGGCGGACGGTTATCTCAAATACTACGAATATGAATGCGAGATCCCGAGCTTGTTGCCGACTGTTCCCTATTTCGTCAACGTCACCGCCTATGATTTTGGATCGCCAAAAGCCGGGCTGGTGCCTTTGGAGAGTTCCAAAGTGCTCAGCGTCCAGTCCGCCTACGCGGTCAGTTCCGCGGACCAGTTGGGGGATGTGCTGCCGCCGGTGTATATCTATCCCAATCCTTATCGAGTGGATGACAACTATCGTCTCGAAGGTTGGGAAGGTCGCGGCCAGTATGAACGGATCAATGACCGCGTCCGCGCGATACACTTCGTGAATGTCCCGTCCAGATGCACTATCCGCATCCATTCACTGGACGGCGACTTGGTGCGCGAATTGCACCACGATGTCGATCCAGCGGACCCGAAAAGCCACCACGCTGCCTGGGATATGATCAGCCGCAATGTGCAGATGATCGTCTCCGGCATGTACTACTGGTCGGTGGAAGATGAGAACGGCAATGTGCAGATCGGCACGCTTGTCGTGATCATGTGACCGATCGCTAATAACTCGTCGGCTCGATCTTCACTTTTCCCCGAAATATCCAGTAGATACTCACAGTGTACGAGAGCACCAGCGGGATGCCGATCAACGCGATGATCAGCATGATCTTGAGCGTACTTGGAGATGAGGCGGCGTTGTAGATCGTCAGGCTGTTCCCCGGATCCGGCAGGGAGTAGATCATATATGGATACATGCCGATCCCAAAGAGCGCCAGCAACGCAAGCATGGCGACACAGGACGAGAGAAACGCGCGGAAGTCCCGCCCATGGTGAACTTCCCGCGGGATATTGGCGATCGCGAGGATATTCATCACCGGCACCAGGAAGAGCCACGGGTTGGCCCGTATGGTATCGGTCATGTGCGGTATGTACAACAAGGTGAACAGCGTGGTGATCGCGTAGCAGATAATAAAGAAGATGATCCCGTTCCGGATCCAGAGTCGCGCTTTGTCATGCAGCTCGCCTTCCGTCTTGAGCACGACATAGATAGAGCCATGCATCATAAAGAGCGCGACCGTAGTCAGGCCGACCAGGATCGCGTACGGATGCAACATGCCCAGGAATGTCCCCGCGTACTCGTGCCGGGCGTCAAGCGGTATCCCCCAGGCGATATTCCCCAGAGCGATGCCGATCAACAGCGACGACACTATCGACGCAACTGAGAAGCTGACATCCCATGTCGCGCGCCAGCGTTTCCCTTCCCGCTTGGACCGAAACTCGATGGCGACCGCGCGAAAGATCAGGGCAAAAAGCAGCAGCATGAACGCGAGATAGAATCCCGAGAACGCCGTCGCGTAAACTTCGGGGAAAGCCGCGAACAGCGCGCCGCCGCCGGTCACCAGCCAAACTTCGTTGCCGTCCCAGACCGGACCGATCGCGTTGAGCATCGTCCGTCGTTCCAGATCGGTCTTGGTGAACAGGTGTAACGCTCCGACACCGAGATCGAAGCCGTCGAGAATGGCGTAGCCCGCGAAGAGGATCCCGACCAGACCAAACCAAACAGTATTGAGATCCGGCATCACGCTCTCTGCCTTTCCACGACCACGTCATCCTCGGGGCCGTGCTGGATCTTCTCGTTTAACAGATAGATGAACAGGATAAAGAGCAGGAGATAGATCAATCCGAAAAAGATGATCGATGTCATAACCTCACCGGCCTTGACTGTCGGCGATAATCCATCGGCTGTCTTGAGCAGGCCGTACACGACCCAGGGTTGCCGTCCTACTTCCGCGCTGAACCAGCCAAGCTGGTTCGCCGCCTGCGGCAGGAAGACTGAAAAGACCAGCACGAAGAGATACCATCGCTTGTCCCAAAGCGATCGTCTGATCCAGTAATAGAGCCCAAGCCAGGAGATAAGGATCAAAAGCATCCCGATAGCGACCATCGCGTGATACGACTGAAACACCAGATTGACCGGCGGCCGTTCATCTTCGGGGAACTGATCTAGTCCGGTGACCGGCGCTGTCGCGTCTCCGTGGATCAAATAACTCAACATGCCGGGGAGCTTGATCCCAAGGTTTACTTTCTGGTTCTCCTCATCGACCAACCCGAAAAGCCACATATCCGCCGGCGCGGACGCCTCGAAATGCCCCTCAAACGCCGCCATCTTGGCGGGCTGATTCTGCGCGACTCCGACCGCGCTCTGGTGGCCGCTGACCAGTTGCAGCATCGAGGCGATCACCGCGACCACCAACGCGATCTTGACCGACACCACCGCGAAATCAGTGTGCCGCTTTTTGAGCAGATACCAGGCAGACACAGAGAGAACGAAAAACGCCCCTGCCTGCCAGCAGCCCATATAGACATGCCATATCCGGTCAACAAAAGACGGATTAAAGACCATCCCCCAGAAGTCCGTTATCTCGGCTCGGAATCCGTCGCCGTGCGCGACAATATGGTGTCCCGCCGGGGTCTGTTGCCAGGAATTCGCCACGACGATCCAGATCGCGCTGAAATGCGCGCCAAGGGCGACCATCAAGGTTGCGAAAAAGTGCATCCCTTTGGAGACTTTGTTCCATCCGAACAACAGGATCGCGAGGAAGCCGGATTCGAGGAAAAACGCGAAGATCCCTTCCGCCGCCAGCGCGCTCCCAAACACGTCTCCGACATAGCGCGAGTAATTCGACCAATTGGTGCCGAATTGAAACTCCATCACGATGCCGGTGGCGACACCAAGCGCGAAGATCAATCCGAATATCTTCACCCAGAATCGAGTCATTTGGTGGTACAGCTCGCAACGGGTCTTAAGATAGAGACCTTCCATGATCACCAGGATCAAGCCGAGTCCGATAGAAAGGACGGGGAAGAGATAGTGAAACCCGATAGTGAGACCGAATTGCCAGCGCGAGAGTGTCAGAGCGTCCATCAATCGTATCCTCAGGTCACACCCAGGTGACCGCGATCATGTGAAGAAAATCACTATCCTCTCAACAGCGGGGAGACGCCAAAAGTTCAACGTAGTCGCATTAACTGAAAAGTTTAATGCTCAGCGAAGAGCGTTACGTCCCCAGATAAGCGTGCTTTACTGACTCGTTCTCCAGGAGATGAGACGCGGTATCCGACAGCACGATCGAACCGGTCTCAAGCACATAGGCGCGATGCGCGATCTGCAACGACTTCCGCGCGTTCTGCTCCACCAACAGGCAGGTGATGCCGCGCTGGTTGATCTCCTTGATGATCTGGAATACTTTTTCCACCATGACGGG